>JANLGX010000017.1 GCA_024654005.1 Gemmatimonadaceae bacterium
GCCGCGGCCATGAACCACCGCATCCGGCACGCGCTCGACGATCGCGCGCTCGAGCTCGTCCCGCAGCTTGCGCAGCCGCGAGTTTTCCTGATCACGCTCCGCCACTACCAGCTCCGCCGCGCAGGCCAGCCCGACGGCAGCGGCGACGTTCTCCGTGCCGGGACGCCGCCCGCGATCCTGCGTGCCGCCGTGCATGATCGGATCGAGCGGCGTACCGCGCCGAATGAAAAGCGCGCCGATTCCCTTGGGCGCGCAGATCTTGTGGCCGGAGATCGACAGCACGTCGAACTGCTGCTTCGAGGCGTCGATTTCCACCTTGCCGAACGCCTGCACCGCGTCGGTGTGAAAGATCGCGCCGGCCGCCTTCGCCAGCGCCGTGATCTCCGGGACGGGCTGGATCACCCCGGTCTCGTTGTTCACCCACATCACCGAGCACACGGCGACGTCGTCACGCAGCGCGTCGCGCGCGGAATCAGGCCGCACTCTGCCGTCGCCCGATACTTCGAGCAGCCGCACGTCGCCGCCTTCGGCTTCGACCTGGTGAACCGCGCCGAGCACCGCCTTGTGCTCGATCGGCGTGCTGACGCACGCGCCGCGGCCCTGCTTCCGCAGCGCCCGCCAGATGCCGAGCACAGCCATGTTGTCGGCTTCGGTCCCGCCGGACGTGAAGCAGATCTCGTCCGTCTTCGCGCCGAGCGTGCGGGCCATGCGCTCGCGCGCCTCGTCGAGCGCGGCGCGCGCCTCGCGGCCCCAGCGGTGCGTGCTGGACGGGTTGCCGAATCTCGGGCCGAGGAAGGGGCCCATGGCCTCGCGCACCTCCTCCCGCACGGGAGTGGTGGCGGCGTGGTCGAGATAGATGGGCTTGGGGCCGGTCGCGGACATCGGTAAAACTTACCACGTTTGTGCGATTCCCACTCCTGCGGACCCGCTCCGGCGGGCGCTCCTTTCTTATCCGCTAACGAACATCTCCCCGCGCGCTTCCCACAGCTTGGGAAAGAAACGCTGGCTCACGGTCTTCGCGAGATAGCGCGCGCCCAGCGTTCCGCCGGGGCCGACGTACAGCTGCTTGACGTCGGTGCCTTCGTGCTCGATCAGGCTCAGCAGCAGGTCCTGCAGCGTCGGCTGATCGAGACATTTCTGTACCCGCGGCGGGATCGGGCCGTGCGCTTCGAGCGCCGCGATGAAGTGCGGCTCGCGCAGCCCCGAGGCCGCCTCGATCGCGCGGAACTGCACGCTCTGAGAGCCGCTCGACGTGCCCAGGAAGCTGCGGAATTCCAGGAAGTGTTGCGGCGGGAGCAGCTCGAGCGAGGAGAGCTGGCTCGACACTATCCGCATCATCGCGGTGAGCCGCCCCACGTGCCAGAGAGCGAGCTGCGCTTCGAACTTCTTCAGAGAAGCGACGACGGCGTCCAGCTCGTGCAGGATGACCTTGAACCAGAGCTCGCTCGCCTGGTGCACGATCACGATGATGAACAGGAGCTCGTCGGGATGGACGGGCTACGAGCGCGGTCGCTGGAGCGAGAACAGCTCGTCCAGCGCCAGGTACGACGGGTAGCTGACCTCGTCCGGCTTCGGCTCGCTCAAAACGTCGGCACCTCGAGCGCGCCGATGTCGTCCGCGCGCATCGTTTCCGTGGTGAAGAAGGCTTCGCCGTAGCGGCAGCGGATCATCGTTCCGTAATGCGCGGCGTGGTGCCGCACGACTTCGAGCAGGGGATCGCCGTTGGGATACACCTCGCCCGCCTGCGTCACTCCCTCGAACTGGGACGAATAGCAGCGGATCGCGTCGAGCTTGCGCTCGAACTCGTCCGTTATGTCCACGACGAAAGTCGGCTTCGAGAAATCCTCCCGGTGCGTGACGGCGTGGATGATCTTGCGCGGACGATGCGCGGGCGTGCCCGGCTCGACCTTCGCCAGCCCGGCGACGAAGCACGCGTCGCGGATGAGTTGCGCGCTGACGTGATGATCCGGGTGCCGTCCTCCGAGCGCGGGCGCGATCACGATCGCGGGCCGGAACCGGCGGATCAGCACGGCGAGTCGCGCGCGCGTCTCGGGAGTGTTCACGATCCCCGCGTCCGGCAGCCCGAGGTTCTCCCGCGCCGCGAGTCCCATGACTTCCGCGGCTTTCTCCGCCTCCACCGCGCGCGTCTCGGCTGAGCCGCGCGTGCCTAGCTCGCCGGCGGTGAGATCGATCACCGCGGTGGTGCGGCCGAACGATCGGGCTTTGATGAGAGCGCCGGCGCAGGAGAGCTCGACGTCGTCTCTGTGGGCGGCAATTGCTAGAATGTCGACAGTCGTCACCGGGGGGAATCTGGCTACGGGAATGGTGAAGGGGAATCCAGGCCGTGAGCAGCGAGCCGCTAGCAATGAGCTTCCAGCAACGGCGATATGGGACGTTACGTCAAATATCGCCGTTGCTGAAAGCTCGATGCTAATAGCTCAGTGCTCACGGCCTGGATTCCCCGACAACATTCTCGTGGCCACAGCCGCTCACTCGTAGCGCAGCGCCTCGATCGGGTCCAGCCTCGCAGCACGACGCGCTGGCAGCAGTCCAAACACGATTCCGATTCCGACCGATACCGCAACCGCGATCAGCGTAATCCCGAGCGGCACGTTCGACTCCACCTTGAGTATCGCCGTCACCAGCTGCGCGAGTCCCAACCCCATGAGAATCCCTATCGCGCCGCCGACGCCCGTGAGCGTGGCCGCCTCGATGAGAAACTGCAGCATGATCTCGCGCCGCGTCGCGCCGATGGCCTTCCGCACTCCGATCTCGCGCGTGCGGTTGGTCACCGAGACCATCATGATCGCCATCACTCCGATTCCGCCGACCAGCAGCGCGACGCTCGACAGCACGATCATCACGAGAAAGAACGCGCCGGTGAGCTTGTTGAAGACGTCGAGCACCTGCTCCTGCGTGATGACGTCGAACGAGTTCGGCGTGCCCGGCCGCAGCGCGCGCAGCTCGCGCATCGTCACTATCACTTCTTCCTGCACGATCGCGACGTCGGCGTCGTCCCGCGGCTTCACCGGGATGAACAGCGCGTTGGTCTTGTCGTAGGTGAACTGGCGGTCGAGCATCCGGAAGGGGATGATGGCCACGTTCTCCGAGCCGGGCGGGGCGAAGATGTTCCCTGGCGGATGGTAGATGCCGATCACTTCCGCGGGCCGGCCGCTCAGCCGCACGGTTCGTCCGAGCGGATCGATCTGGCCGAAGACTTTCGCCGCGTAGTCCTCGTGCAGCACCACCACAGCCGAGCCGCGCGTGATCTCGCTGCGCGCGAACCAGCGGCCCGCCGTCAGCTCGCCGCCCTGGATCTCGGTGAACCCGTCGTCGGCGCCGGTGATGACGCCGGGCTGGGTGCGCACTCCCTGGTACTCGATCCGGCCGAACGCCTGCCCCCAGATCGACGCGTACTGCACGCCCGGTATCTGCTTGATACGCGTCGCCTCGCGCTCGGAAAGATCCGGCCGGATCCGGATCCACGCGGGGAGCCGGTCGGGGTTGATCGGCGTCTGCGAGAAGACCTTGACCACGTAGAACGTGGACGGCCCGGCGATCTCGATGGTGCGCACGATCTGGTCGCCGATCCCTTTGACGATCGTGGCCATCGCCATCACGGTGCCCACTCCGATGACCACGCCGAGGATCGTGAGGCTCGACCGCAGCTTGTTGGCGCGCAGCGTATCGAACGCGATCGCCACGTTGTCCACCACCAGATCGGCGAACCAGCCCTGGACCGGCTCCTTCCGCGGCTGCGTCATTCGGCGCGCAGGGCGGCGATCGGGTCGAGCCTGGCCGCCCGCGCCGCGGGATACACGCCGAAGATTATTCCGACGCCGGCGCCCAGCGAGAGCGACGCGATGATGGACCAGAGCGTGACGCGCGCCGGCAGGGGAGAGAGCGCGCTGATGGTCGCGGCCAGCACCCAGCCCGTAAATATCCCGCCCGCGCCGCCGAGCGTCGACAGCATGATCGACTCGGCGAGAAACTGCCGGCGAATGTCGCGCGCGCGCGCGCCGGAGGATTTCCGGATGCCGATCTCGCGCGTGCGCTCGTTCACCGCCACGAGCATGATGTTCATGATGACGATCCCGCCGACAACCACGCCGATGGTGACCAGCGCCGGCACCACCGCGAACAGCACGCGCGTGAGGTTCTGCCAGAAGGAGACGAGCGCGTCCGTGGTCTCGACGTTGAAGTCGTTCTCGGTCCCCGGCCGGAGCCGGTGCGCGACCCGCATCGCCGCTTCGGCCCGCCGCATTCCCGGCCGAACCAGGTCGGGCGTCGGCATCTTGACCGATATCGTCGTCGTCAGCCGGCGGCCGTAGATCATCTCGAACACGGGCAGCGGCAGGAGCACGAATCCGTCGAACGACTGGCCGAGCACGCGGCCCTTTTTCGCGACGACGCCGACTACCTCGAAGCGCTGGTTCTGCACGCGGATCTCCTGCCCGACCGCGCTCACGCTCTCGAACAGCTTCTCCGCGACGTCGGCGCCGATGACCGCCACGCGGCGCTTGTCCCTGATGTCGAGATCGCCGAGCGGCCGGCCGCTGGAGAAGCGGTAATCCTGCACGATCTGGTAAGGCGCGGTGACGCCGAAGACCGTCACGTCCCCGATCTTGCGATTCCGCCAGATGACGTCGCTGATGGGCGTCGGCCAGCCGGACTGCCGGCTCACGGCGGCGGCTTCGGGGAGCGCGGCTGCTACGGCGGCGGCGTCGGCCTCGGTGATGCGCGGCCGCCGCTGCAGCCGGCGCATCTCTTCGTCATCGAACAGTCCGACCTGGATCGGCGTGCGGCGCACCTGAAACGAGTTCTGGCCGATGAGCGCGTTGGCGATGTTCTCCGTCACGTACGCGTTCATCCCCTGGATGATCGCGATGACGGCGACGAGGAACGTGACCGACACGATTATCCCGAGCGTGGTAAAGAACGAGCGCAGCTTGTTGGCTCGTATCTGCCCGAGCGCCGTGAGGAGGATGTCGGCGAAGCTCATTGCCGCACAATATGTCCTTCGGGGTCGGGTACGGGGTGGGGTCCGGCTCGGCCGCTACGCGAGCCTCCGGCTCGCTAAGACGCGGCTTAGGCCGGACCCCACCCCGTACCCGACCAGCAACGGCACCAGCGGCGTCGGGCTTCAGCCAGTCCCGCAGCGCACGACCCACAACCTTCAACTCGAAGCCAATCAGTTGACCTCAAACCTCAAGCCAACAAGCCGTCGCCCATACCCAGTCCCAAAAGATGCTCTCAGCGCTCTTCAAAAGAGGACCGCAAGCGAAGCGACGACGGTGCGGCCGGGCGCGGGCTCGAAGTACCGGCCGCCGCCGGCGTTCACACTGACCGCGCCCACGTACTCCCGCCCAAACAGGTTCTCGACGCCCAAGCCGGGGGCCAGCGAAGCGCGGCCAGCCGCGATCGATCCGCGAGCGCGGAGGTTGAGAATCTCATAGCCAGGCGCGCGCGCCGTGTTCGAATCGTCCACGAAGATGGACGACGCGAATCTCCCCGATGCGCCGATCTCGACGGCCCTCGCGGTCCAGGTTGCGGATAGCTCGGCGAAGCGCGCGGGGACTCCCGGGATCGTCTTGCCGGAGAAATTCGCGGTAGCCGTCTCGAATTCCACGAACTTGAAGTCGGAATACGTGGCAGCCGACCGAAGCTCCCAAGGCCCGGCTTGCGTCGCGAGCGACAGCTCGGCGCCGCGCCTGCGCGTGCGGCCGGCGTTTCTGAAGAATCTCCGGCCGGCGCCGCCCGCGATCTCGAACGGGACGAGCTCGTCGCGCACCGCCGTACTGAACGCCGCGAAGTCGTACTCCAGGCCCGCGAATCTTCCTTTCGCTCCCGCTTCCAGCGTGCGGGATCGCTGCGGCTCCAGCGTGGTGTTGATTCCGGCGGTCCCGTCGGGCTTGTTCCCCAGCTCCGTCGCGGTCGGAGTCTCGAACGCCGAAGCAATGTTCGCGTACAGCGACCCGCGCGAGCCGATCGGAACGAGGACGCCGGCGTGGGGACTTACCGCGCGCATGGTTCGCCTGCCGGATTCGTCCGGGTCGGCGGGCGTGACCAGCCGATCGCGCACGTCGAACGTGATCGCGTCCGCGCGGACGCCGGCGGAGAGGCGATACGATCGAGCCAGCACGATCTCGCCGCTGACGTACGGGCCGACGCTGGACACGAGCTCCCGCTGCGAGCGCCGGAGTGCGCCGCGCTCCGCGGGCACGATCGGACAGCGAGCCGACGACGCGGCGGCGTCGCGGCAGTTCTCGAACTCGCGCCGGTCGTCGTGCTGGCTCTGCGCGTCGAGCCCGACGGTGAAGCGCGCCGACCGCGCGCCGCGGCGCGACGCTCGCAGCAGCAGCCCGCCGCTCTTCCGGTCGAGCTCGATCTCGGCGAAAGTCAGCGGGTTGTCGAGATCGCGGCGGCCGCCGAAGAGCACGGCCGACAGATCTCCGCCGGCCAGATCGCGGCCGTAGGTAAGTCCGGCCTGCACCTGGCGGACCTGCTTGCCCGCTTCGCGCGTGACCGCGAGCGGCTCCGCCATCCGCCGGTCGGTCGCCAGCTGCGCGGCGGTAAGGGCGCCCGGATTCTCCGCCAGCGGCATGGCAAACGCGAGCAGCTGCGCGGTCACGCTCGATGCGCCAAAAGACTGCCGCACCCGCGCGGTGCCGCGCGTCACGCGCTGGCGCGCGTGCTCGCGAAAGCCGGCTTCGTACGACTGGCTCGCGCCGGCCGAGTACCGCAGAGTCGCGCTGCCGCCGGTGAGGCGCGCGCCGGAGCGGCGCAGTCCGTAGGATCCTGCGAGCGCCTCTCCCTCCACGCTCGAGCCGTCGAGTGGCGGAGAAGAGAACGCGACCACTCCCCCCGACGCATTGCCGTACAGCGACGACGCGCTGCCACGGATCACTTCGATCCGACCGACGGACTCCGTGTCGAGATAGTCGACGGGCGTCTGCCCGTCGGCCACGGTGAGCGGAATGCCGTCGTGCAGCACGCGCACGCCCCGTACTCCGAACGCCGTGCGCGCGCCGACGCCGCGAATCACGATCCTGGGGTCCTGCGTCGGGTTGTTCCGGTTGGCGACGAACAGGCCCGGTATCCCGGCGAGCACCTCCTGCATCTGCGCGCGCCGGTCGAGCGCGTTGCGACGGCTCACGGAGATCGCGTACGGAGCCGTGAGGGTCGCGGCCCCCGGGTCGCGCGTCACCGCTATCTCGACGACCGGGAGCACCGCCGCGCGCGCCGAGTCGCGCGGCGCCGTCGTGCTGTCCTGCGCGATTGCCGCCACCGGCGAAGCGCAGATTCCCAGCGCGAGAGCGCGAAGCCCGGGACGCACTCAGCCGCCCGTCAGTCGATCCTGATTCTTCGGTACCGCG
>JANLGX010000018.1 GCA_024654005.1 Gemmatimonadaceae bacterium
CTGAGGAGATCGTGAGCACAAAAATTCCCGGCGGCGACGATCCATTAGGTGAGGAAAAGGAAGTCCCGCAGCGGCATAGCCGCTGCTTGCCGGAGCTTCCTTTTCCTCACCGAATGGATCGTCGCCGCCGGGAATTTTTGTGCTCACGATCTCCTCAGCAAATGCGACTTTCGGGCGTTTCCGAAGATGAATTTATCGCTTGTGAAATTTTTCTCAAGCTACCGGACATTGTGACCGACCAATGTTGAAAGTCACAAAGATGATTTTCCAAGTCAATGCAGCACAGCGGTTTAGATGTTGCGTTCTCTATTGCGTGTCGTCCCTGTTGTAGATAAGTTCGCCCGCTCACAGAAACGTGAGCAGCAAGTCGGCCGCGGCGTTTTCATCGGGTCAGTATCGTGGACATCAAGCTCGTCATTCCAATCGCAGCAGCAGCGACTCTCGCGTTCGCATGCGGACCGTGGAGTCAGACGCAAGCCGATTCACGAGTGTCGCAGCAACACATCACCGCTGGAAAACCGCTGGGCAGCGTGCTCGAAGTTCGCGCGGGTGGAGAGATCGATCTCGCGTTGCGCGTGACGAACAACAGCAAGCGCACGCTGGAGCTGCTTTTCCCCGACGGATTCACGCACGACTTCTTCGTGCTCGACTCGGAAGGACACGAGGTGTGGCGCTGGAGCGAGGGGCGGATGTTCACTTCGGCGCTGCAGACCAGGCTGCTTCGTTCCACCGGCAGCGTGACGTACCACAATAAGTCGAAGCGGTTGCTGCCGAAGGGCGAGTATACGGCGGTCGCCGTGCTGCGCAGCGGGAATCATCCGATGGAGACCAGGGTCGCGTTCGTACAGCAATAGCGCGACAACGAATTACTCCGAGCAAAAAACTCCGCGCGAAGCGGAGTTTTGTTTTTGGCGGCGCCCTCACGCGCAAGCGTTATCCACAATGGGCTATGGGCGTGTGCGGGGGATTTCCACCTCAGCCCGGGTCACTGCGCCGAACACGCCGTATCCCGCGTCGATGCCCGCCCGAGCGCGGAACGGATCCCTCAGGTAGGCTACGAGATTGCTATCGAGAACGGTCACTCTGACGCGAGGGCGGGCTGGGATCGTGAGAGTGTCCCGGTCGTCCCACCTGATCTGATACACTGTATCGGACGGATTTCCCGTTGCGAGAAACGGTATATCTGTGTCCGCTCTAACCATGTAGGCGGCTGCAAAAGGGACAGGGGCCCAGGCCACGACCCAGTCCCCATCCCGTTGCGTGAATTGAAGGTCGGGCCGTCCTGGCAAGTGCACACGTCCCAGGATGCGAACGCCAAGGGTCGTGATGGCCAAGTCGTAACTATCTGAGTGCGTCAAATCCGCTCGTCCCAGACGTCCGCCGTGTGAGTGGTTGGAGAGAACGAGATTTCCGGCTCCAGCAAACGTTACCCGCTGAAAATCCGCCGGGGCTGGGCCGTCGAGTTCCAGGTTCGTCCACGCGAGCTCAGCTCCGTCCCGCGACCGTCTCATAGAGAACGCCTCCGTTGGACGATAATCAGACCGGAAGGGACTCCCGGTCGTGACAAGAAATCCTGCGACCGCGGTATCGGGTTGGAGCGGTGGATCAGCGGACAGCACCAAGACCAGGAAGGGCTCCGGGCTGTTCGGAACGAGAGGCGAATCCTGGGTGCACCCGAGCCCGAGCATGGCCACCACTGCAATGCCAGCCCGGAGTCTGACCACGATCGACGGCATCCTTACCACCGAATGTCCAAACCGATACTCGGCAAAAATGGCATCCCCCGTCGAGAGGGCTCCGATCCCTCGCAGCGGCCGGAACGTTCGCAGAAATAACGCTGCCAATCGTACTCGAGGCTGTTCGCTGCGTTCGACAGGTTCATTGCCTGCAGAAAGACGGATCCATTGAGACGACTACCGCGCTTCCATTCTCGTCTGACGCTGACGTCAAACCGCTTGTAAGGCGGAAGCCGAGCGCTGTTTCTGGCCCCTGGCAAATAGCGCGGATCGCCGGAGAAAAACGAAGGCGGGGATGGAACAAAGATGCGTGCAGCAACGGGAGTGACGGCGGTGCCACTCCGCGCGTGTAAAACGCCGTGTACCGACCACTTGTCGCCGAGCGGGAGGTTGAGGAGCGTCGTGAGGGAATGAGGCGCATCCCAGCTCGAGGGTGCGGTTTGACCGTCGATTCTCTCGAAGATTCTCTGAAATGCATATCCCGCTTGCAGCATTGCCGGCCCGACGCGTCTCGATACCAGCAAGCCGATTCCGCCGCCGTAACCGGCAACCCGCAAGAAATCCGGAAAGGGCGCCGTGTCCGTAACAGCTGCTGCCGACAAGAGCCGACGTTCGACCGGCCTGTCGCCGTATGACTTGGCGAAGCCGTATACTCGGAGATGTTCATCTTCCCGGCCGCCAATCGGCTGGCGCCATGCGAAACCGACCACATCAGCCGCAGCCGGTTTCTCGAGGAGAAAAACGGGCGGGGTAATGCTCCCCTCCATCGGCTCTTCGGACAGCACATCGAATTGATAGCGCCTGTTGTACGTGATTTCCGCCGTACGACCATTGGGATTCGTATACCTGGCGATCGCTCTCGGACCGACACCGACCCACCGTCCGTTGGAAGCCAGCTTCCCGCCGGCAGTAAGACTCCACGGGCCAACCGACCGGGAGCCGGAAACGAAGCCTCCCCAGATCGTTTCCTCGTCACGCTGCGCGAAACGCCGAGGCACCCGATCCGACAGGAAAGACCGCGATCTATTAAGAAGCCAGCTCTGCTGATGGGCGCGAACGTCGAGGGATACTCCGATGCTGACCTGACGGCGCAAGCGTCCCGGATTCCATTCCGCGGCGGCTGAGAGCCAGCGCTTGTCGATCGAGATCCGATCTGAATCCCTGTCTGACGCAGGCGTCTTTGTGACTGACGACGAGCTGAGAGAAAGTCGAGCGGTCAAGCCGGGCTTTCCGTCCGCCGCGCCGAGCCTCGTACCGAGAAGTGTCTCTCCCCATTTTACGATTTCCGAGCTCTCCGAACCCTGAAGAGGGATGGAGCGTAAGGCGTCGCGCGTGACCAAGCCCAGCACATCGAGATTCAGCCCGCGCCCGAGACGGCGCGAGGCCTTCACAGCCGCATCGCTATAGCTCGGGATAACGATTGCGTCTTCCCCTGATCCGATTCGACGATAGATCGCCCTGGGCAGCTTGTCGATGTATGTGACTCTCCCGCTCACGAGCAGACCGCTGACTGAATCAATCGGCCACGTCAACACCGCCCCTGAAGAAAGGAGGCTAGTCGTGCTCGATCCCGAGTGCTTGTCCCGAGGCGGTTCACGCAACTGTACATCTATGATTCCACTCAGGCGATCGTAGCTCTGGCTCGGAAAGTCCGCCATGAACACGTCGGCCCGCTCGATCATGGCCGCCGGGAGCCCACTGAGAACACCATACAGGTGGGTGATGTTCTGCATGGGGTGGCCATCTATCGTGACTCCCGTTTCGTCGCTCGCGCCCCCGGCGATGTGCAAGCGACCGGTCCAATCATTCGGCATCCCGACACCGGGAAGAAGCGCGATAGCACGAAATACATCGGGCTCGCTGACAGCCGGTGCGTTGGAAGCTGTTGCTCGCGTAACCGTGTATGCGGCTGCGGAATTACCGGTGGCCGTCACCGTTAGCGCCCGTAGATGCACAGGGCGGAGCGTCAAAATGATCGGCGCGAGGCTGATCGGCGTCGTGTTGCCAACCACGATCTTTCGTTCCGCAGGCAGGTATCCGAGCTTCCGTGCGGACAGGTTCCAGACGCCGGGCGCGAGCAGGACTTCAAACTGGCCATCCCGCGATGAGGTCACCTCCGTCACTGCGGGCCCGGCCGCTATGATTCGCGCGCCGACGATGGGCGCACCGTGCTGATCTACGATGCGCCCGGAAGTCGGTACGACCGTTTGCCCCGACACGTCCAGCGGGCTGGCGACCCAAAGTACGGCCGCCAGCACGAGGGTGACAGAGAACGCTCGGCACGAGGAGCGCCCGGAGCACTCCACCGGTACGACAAAAGCGCGGCTCAATAACTCCAAAAGACCGTCCAGTTTATCTGCCGCCAAAAGACCTGGTCACAGGGATGCGCGCCCCACCAGTTGTTATAGTTGCACCTGAGATCACCAGTGCCGAATTGATCGCCATTCCAGGCGAATTGATCGCCATTCCAGTTCCAAATAACGACGGGATCCGGGTCCCATGAATCATCAGGGTTGGGCCATCCGTCGATTTCTTTTACAAAGATCTGCATGTAATTCGTCGTATATGCCAGTAGTTCCCGGAATATCAGCGGTTGGTTGACGATTGTTCGCGAATCCGCTGGGATGCCGGTGACCATGAGAGTTTGCGCGGCAAGCTCAGTTCCATTGGAGCTGAAGTACTTCGTTCGGAAGTCGAACTCATTTCCCTGGTAGCAGTCCCAATTGTCGCAAATATCCAGCACCTCCAGAACTCCGAGGAGTGTCGTGTCCGGCGGACTCGCGCCGCCTCCGCTGCTTGAGTAGCCTGGATCGGACTCGACCTCGATATACCAGCTTGGTCCGGGTGGCGATCCCGGGGAATTCTCGCGCCCAACATCAACGGAAGACGTAGTTCCGTCGGGCAAGCTGCGAACGATAACGATCGCGACTTCACCGTCATCGCTATCCTGAATCGTTGGGCCGGCACGCTGTTGCTGCCGGCCAATTCTATGCCCTTTCGGTTCTTCCGGATGGAGCAGTATCAATGGTTCGGCAAACGTCGCGTTCCTCACCAGCCCAGGTCGCGCAGAGGAGAAGCCGTTCAGCGAACGATGATCTCCGTCGAGATCGAGCGCTACGAACACGTGCGGCGTACCGGACCATGCCCGCCGATCGGCCTTTCTGGGCACATAAAAATCCAACCGAGGAAGTGAATCTGCCCGCGCAAGCAAGCCGAGGGACGTCATATTCAAGCCCGCTGCGATGAGTCGCACGACGGGTTCCGCTTCCGCGGTGCGCAGCCAGTCTTGGATTACCAGTTTATGCTCGGTATACGGAGAATTTCGGAACGCGTCCTTGACCAGGAGTCGTACCTTTGGGTCGGAAAGCGCTACCGCGATGCCTTGAGAAAGCCATTGCCCAGCGCCAGTCGAAGACTCAATCGAAGTAATATCTGCCGTAGTCTCGGTGGGGGCTAGCACCGAATCCGGCATGCCTGTGCAGGCCAGCGCTAGTCCGACGATTCCGGCGAGGAGGGTTCGTTCGTGCATGGGAGTCTCCTGGGTCAAGGGTGGCGTTGGTTCGTTGTGGAGACGCCAAGTGTGCACCGAGCCGTCACACGGTCGTCACATGCCCGGGACGCCACAGCGAACCCGCTTCTCTTCGTCCGCCGGCCTGCTTCCATGTTTCTCAAAGGATGAACCCACAATGTCACTTTCGAGCCGGGGGTCCGTCACCTTGCCGATCTACGCGTCAGCGATTCTTTAGGTCGTCCATTGTTTGAGCTTCCTGCATCACGGCTTTTTGCCGGTTCCTCTAGGTACGTAGGCTCGATCCAGTAGGGTAGACAGGGCCGGTCAACTATCGTCTCGCGACCCCGCGTGCCGGCGCTTGCAGAGCGACTCGTCCGCCCAAGGCTAGGCATCCTTTGCCCAGCGTTTACTTGCCTTTAGGCCGATCCAGCGCCAATGTGACGCCGGACTGACGCACTACGGTAGCGTCAGGCGGCATCTGCGGCGGAGCAGGAATGGTTCGTCTCACGGCACTGGGACAGAGCGCGATCGAGGTCGGTGATACCCGGATCGGGCCGGCGCAGCCCTACCTGTTCGCGATCGCGCTGTACATGATCGTCGAGCGCGGCAAGAGAATTCCGCGACAGGCGCTGGTCGATCTCATCTGGCCGAACGTCCGGAACGAGAAGCACGCGCGCCAGCGATTCCGCCAGGCGCTGCTGCGGCTGCGCGAATGCGGTCTGCCGATCGCCGGCGGGAACGGCACGCTGCTGCTCGACAGGGCGGCGGCGCATACGGACTTCGACACGCTTGCGTCGCCCGACACGATTCGCATCGGGCAGAGTCTGGAATTCCTGCCCCATTACGCGCCCCGAATCTCGGACCGGTTTCTCGACTGGGTCGAGACGCATCGCTCCCGGGTGCACGCGACGGTGCAGCGGCACTTTCTCGCGCGGATGCAGCAGGCGCGGAGCCGCGGCGACTGGGGTGAGGTCGACGAGCTGGCTACCGAATGTCTGCGGCTCGATCCGTACAACGAGGAAGCCGTGATGGCGCACGCCGAGTGCGCGGTGATGCGCGGCTCGAAGCGCGAGGCTCTCTCCATTCTCGACAGCTACATGGAGGCGCTCGGCGCCCAGGTCGGCACCATCGGCCTGCCCGCGAAGATTCTGCGCACCCGGATCGCCGAGCGCTTGACCGACCAGCGATACGCCATGATCAGCGAGCAGCATTTCGTCGGGCGTGAAGCGAGCATGGAGCTGTTGCTCGGCCTGTTGCGCGAGGCGAAGCGCGGCGCCGGCTCCGCGGCGCTGATCTGGGGCGAGCCCGGGATCGGGAAGTCGCGGCTGGTGCAGGAGCTCACGCAGGTAGCCGCGTTGGACGACGCGCAGATCGTATCGACCAAGTGCCATCCGACGGATGCCGGCAGGCCGCTGTCCGCCTTTGCCGACTTCGTGCCGATGCTGAAGACGCTGCCGGGGGCGCTGGGCTGTTCCGCACAAACGCTTTCGCTGCTGCAACGCCTGACGGATCGCAACAAGAGCGACGCGTTCCCGCCGCAGGAGGCCGGTGACGCCGCGTTCCTTGCCGCGACGATTCGGCGCGCGGTATTCGATCTCGTGGACGCCGTAGCTGATGAAGGGATGCTCGTAATGGTGATCGAGGACGTGCATTGGTTGGACGAGCCGTCCTGGGCGATTCTGAGCGCGATGGTCGAGTGGAGCACGACGCGCACGCTGCTGATCCTCATGACGTCGCGGACCGCTCACGCTACGGAGACGAAGGTCGCAGATCCGGATCGCGGCTTGCACCGACATCACCTGCTGCCGCTGACTGATGCTGATTCCGGTGCGCTGCTCGACAAGCTTGCAGCTGACGATGCCAATCCGCTGCCGGCCAGCGTTCGAGAGTGGTCCGTCGCAGCAGCGGAGGGAAATCCGTTTTACCTCCGCGAGCTGGTTCGGCACTGGGTCGAGACGCAGCAGGGCTTCGGTGTGCCTCGCTCGCTTGCGGAGCTAATCGAGGCGCGTTTGAACCGGCTCAGCTCGCTAGCGCTCCGCGTGCTCCAGTTATGTGCGGGCTTTGGGAAGCATTCCAGCTTCGAACGATTGGAGAAGGCCACAGGATACCGAAACCACATGCTCTTGGATGCGATTGAAGAGTTGTCAAGCGCTGCGATGCTCGCAGCGGACATACCGGGCGTTGCGGTGAAGCACGATCTACTTGCAACGGCCGCGCTCAACCGGCTTGGGAGCGCCGCATCAAGGCTAGTTCATCGACAAGTTGCAACTGTGCTCGAAGCCGAGGTCAGTGAGAAGCACACTGTCGCTTTGATGTGGGACTGCGCAGAACATTGGCAGTGCGCTGGGGATACGCCTCACGCCTTGGCAACCGTGCGGATATGTGCCCATCAGCTGCACGCTGTTGGGCACGTGAACCAAGCCGTCGAGCTCTACGAAAGAGCTTTACATATTTGCTCTACTGCAGAAGAACGGATGGACACGATCCTGAACCTTGCCGTGGCGCTAAAGTCGGCGGATAGCTGGATCCGCCTACGTGAGCTCCTTGCCGAAACCGATGTCGACTCCGTCTACCTTCCCATCGCGGCTGTCCGCTACCACCTCTCTTTGCTCAAGCTAGAAACGACTTGGCGCTTGCAGAGACGGTCAAAGGCAGGGGTCGCCGATTTTGTGCGTTTCGCTTCCGATCAATCCAAAGACACTTCGCTCAGGCTGCAAGCAGTTCGGTTGGGACTCGTGTCGTGTGCCGAAGGCAGGCATGCCGAAGAGGCTCAATGTCTATTTCGTATGCTAGATGACCTCGAAGTAGACACCGATCATGCGGAAAACGCGGAGCACATCCGCATGATCTTTCATACAGATTTTGGAGACATGGATCAGGCTCTCGTGCACGCGGACAGGCTCCTCGCATTGGAATCGCGATCATCCGGGCTAACACCCGTTCCGCGCACGCGTCTCAATGTGGCCGTTTGTTACCGACGCGGCGGTCGGATGGCAGAGGCGAAATCGCTGGCGAGAGGCACGTTCGACTTTGCAACAGATCATGGTCTAGGCGCGCACGCTGCGTGGGCTGCCATGACGCTCGCGTATATGGCGCTGCAGGAGGACGATTTCGAGGAGGCCAGAGTGTGGCACACTCGAGCGGTGGACCAGGCGCGCTCAATTGACGACAAGTCGTGTCGTGATGGCCTTGATTATATTCGCGCTCGCATCGCCCTACATGAAGGCGATCTTC
>JANLGX010000019.1 GCA_024654005.1 Gemmatimonadaceae bacterium
ATATTCGCGTCGATCACGCGTGCGTGCACGACGTTCGTGTGAGTGCGCGTGGTGTTGCAACGTTCGCCGAAGTTGCATTCGCTGTAACTCGCCGGTCCACCGGTGGACAGGTGAGAAACCCACTCCTGAATGGAGCGAGACGATGGCAGCCAGAAAGAAGAGCGCACGGAAAAAGTCAGCCGGCCGCAAGACGGCCCGCAAGAGCGCCCGTAAGAGCACGGGCCGCAAGACCGCCCGCAAGACCGCCCGCAAGAGCGCGCGGAAGAGCTCGGCCAAGAAGCGCAAGCGCTAGAGCCGCGCTGCCGCCGCTCATCGGCGGAATAGATGAAGAAGAAAGCCGGCCTGTCGCCGGCTTTTTTCATTAGCGGGAGTAGCGGGCCGTGGACAGCTCGATGATCTTCTCGATGAGCTGGTCGTATTGCAGCCCCGACTGCGCCGCCGCCCGCGCGAACTCGCTGCCCGCCTCGAGGTAGCAGTTCGGGTTCGCCTCGATCACGTAGATCTCGCCCGCGTCGGTGACGCGGAGGTCGATGCGCGCGTAGTCGCGCAGACGCAGCGCGTTGAATGAATCCACCGCGACCTGCTGCATCGCTTCGATAAGATCCTCGCCGACGTCAGTCGGGAACACGGACTCGGTGCCGGCGAACTCGGCGCCGGATTCATCGCCCTCATCGCCCCACTTCGCGGCCCAGCTCGCGATGCGCGGCTTGTCCGCGGGGAAGCCGGAGAAATCGAGTTCGATCACCGGAAGCGCCTCCGGACTGGAGTTGCCGAACACTCCCACGTAAAACTCGCGCCCCTCGATGAACTGCTCCGCGAGGACCGCGGACTTGTATTCCGTCTGCAGCGAGCTCATGGTCTCGAGCAGCTCCTTCACGTCGCGCACCACCGATTTGCCGGTGATGCCGAGCGACGCGTCTTCCTGCGGCGGCTTGACGATGAGCGGAAACTCGACGTCGCCGGCCCAATCCACGGTGCCGCGGAAGACCGTCGCGAACTTCGGCGTGAGGATCCCGTGGAACGACAGCACCTTCTTCGTCAGCGTCTTGTCGCCCGCCACGATGAGACCCGCCGGACTCGAGCCGGTGTAGCGCAGATCCAGCAGGTTCAGCAGCGCGGCGACGTTGGACTCGAGCGCGCTGCGGCCGCCGAACGACTCACACAGGTTGAACACCAGGTCGGGCGGCGACTGCGCCAGCGCCGTGACCACCGGCTGTACCTTGTCGTCGACCACGATCCGCGACGGCTCGTGGCCGAGGCGCACAAGCGCGTCCTCGAGCTGGCCGAGCACCGGATCCAGCGGATGCTCGAGCGCGTCCTGCGTATGCAGCAGCGTGATCTTCATTCGCCCGGCCGCTCTCCAGTGAAGTCGTCGGTGTAGCGGAAGTTCATCACGACCGCGGTGCCGAACGCGGTGAGCTCGATGAGGGTGGACGCCTCACGTCCGCGCACCGCCAGCTCGAGCTCGTCCGCCCGTGCCGCGATCAGATCCACGAACTTGCGCACCGCCGCCGCCGGCTCGCCGGTCCAGTACGCAATCCGGCTCACGATCTCGCGGCGGTGAGCCTTGATGAACCCGCCCGCGCGCTCCTTCTCCGGCATCTCCGCGAGCTTGCCGAACAGCGCGCGCAGGTCGCCGTCGAAGATACGCGGATCGCTCACCGGCAGCGGGTCGTCCAGGTCGCGATAGTGCTCCGCGACGGTGTACCGCATGGCGGCGACCGGGAGATCGTCGTCCGTCAGCTCGCGGACCTTCGGCTGCTCCTGTCCGACGTCGCGCATCACTCTGTCGACGTACTCCAGCTTTCGCAGCGCGCCCCACCCCTCGTACTCCCTGCGCCAATCGACATCCGGCGTGAGCCACACCGCGAACGTCTCCGCGAAATCCTCGTCGGGGTGCTTCTGCGCGTACCACCCGAGAATGTGCCGGACGTACTGGTGCGTGAACGGATCGGACCGGTATCGGTCGCGATACGGCCGCGAGTACGGACCGAAGGTCTCGTGCCAGTCGGCGCGATCGTGCAAGCGGTAGGCGTAGTTGAACGCGTGCCCGGCTTCGTGCCGGAGGAACCGCATCACGTCGTTCTCGCTCTCGATCTCGAGCGCGAAGTCCTCCTCGATTCGAGCCAGGCGCGGGTCCGCGAGGTAGAACGGGACGCCGATCAGCGGGGTGCCGTCCGGGCAGCCCCACTGGTCGCTGAGGTAGACCGGAGGCCGGAACGTGAGACCGCGCTGATCCAGCTCGACGTACAGCTGCGTCACGAGCTTCTCCAGTACGGTGCCCTCGAGTGAGAGACCGAGGTCGGAGATCCGCTGGGAAAGGAGCCGCTCGCGCTCGACTTCCCAGTCGCTGTCAGAGGTCACGAGGTCGCCTATGGGCAATGGTCATACCGCCCAAGGATGCGAAAAACCCCGTCGCCTTGCGCGACGGGGTTGCCGGCTCGTGGATTTGGATCGGCGATCCGACCCTATCCTATAGTTGTGGGGTCAGGCGGCCCGGACTTTGGGACGTGCCGTCTCCACCGGCGCGGGGCCCCAGACGTACTCGAGGACTACCGGAACCGGCTCGGATCGATCGCCGCAGGAGATGACGATCCCGATCGGCTCGAATGCTTCAGACTTGACACTGGTTTTCTTCATGGGGCCTCATGGGTGCTGTGTTCGCCCCCATAAAGGCACGGCCGGTGCCAGGTATACCGTTTCGATTAAGTCATTGATGCGCAGAAAGTTAGGCTATTCCGCGATTTCCGCGGACCGGCCAAAGTGTCGCAAAAAGACACGTTTCTCCTGGGCCCGTGTGTCGAAACGCTACGCGGCGGCCTTCCGAGCCAGGAAGCTCCGAGCCGTTCCGCTCTCGCGCTCCACCGCCACGGTCCAGCCCGAGTACCGCGCTCGCAGCTCGTCGACGGTTAGCGTGCCGTCGCCGTTGAGGATGGTCTCGAACAGGTGGACCCCGCCGGCTTTGGTTGCGCCCTGCAATGATTCGATGACACGGGTCCGGTCGTGCGGCGTCAGGGCAGACAGGCTCTCGCCCGGGCAGACGACGGCCGTGAGAGGTCGGGGGGACCAGTTGCCGAGGTCCGCGACGCAGGCGTCGATGCGCGAGTTGAGCCCGGCGGCAGCCGCGGCGGCTATCACGCGGTCGACGCAATCCTCTTCCTCGTTGATCGCCGTCACCGCGCAGCCGTGCGCGGCGAGGTAGATCGCGGCGCGCTCACACTCGGCGCCGGTGACGAGCACGTGCGCGTCGGACCCCGGCCGGATCTCCCGCACCAGCGGTCCGTCCGGCGCGATGCCCCACGTCTCCGGCTTGCGATACTCGGCCAGCCGCTTGAGCCGCTTGCGCTGCCACGTGCTGTATTTCGGCAGCTTGATTCTACGCGCGATGAGCCGGTCGACTTCCGCGCACAGCGACAGCTCTTCCGGCTCGTATTGTGCCTGCGAGCGCAGGGCGGCAACGGCTTCGTCGGCGATGCCGAGCAGCGAATGCCGCGAGACCGAGTCCTTGTAGCGCTCGATCTCGGACTCGACGAACACCTGGTATTCGTGTTTTAGAGAGCGGAGCACGTGCTGATACATCGGCGCTTCCGAAAAATTCAAAGCTAAGACAGTCGGCGGTTGATGCAAGTAAAATAACCGACGACGTCAGTCGAGTGCCTGCAGCAGCGCGCCCTTGATGTAGCCGGTTTCCGGAATGGTGAGTATCTCGGGATGGTCCTCGGGCTGGCCCGTCGTCGCGCGGAGCGCGAGCGTCCGGCCGGAATCCGCCGCGGCGTCCCGCAGCATCTCCAGGAAAAGCTCCCTGCTCAGGTGAAAGCTGCAGCTCGCCGTGAACAGGTAGCCGCCTGGGGCGAGCAGCTTCATGCCTCGCAGGTTGATCTCCTTGTAACCGCGCAGCGCGCCGGGCAGCGACTGCTTCGTCTTCGCGAAAGCGGGCGGATCGAGCACGACAGTGTCATACCGCTCGCCGGCCGCCTCGGCCGCGCGCAGGAAATCGAACGCGTCCGCTTCGGCGAAGTCGATGTTGCCGAATCCGTTGAGCTCCGCGTTGGCGCGCGCGCGCTCGAGCGCCGGTCCGGACGAGTCGAGCGCGGTGACGCTGTCCGCGCCGCGCGCGAGATGCAGCGCGAATGAGCCGTGATAGCTGAAGCAGTCCAGCGCGCGGCCGCGCGAGACCGTGCCGGCGAGCGCGCGGTTTTCGCGCTGATCGAGAAACGCGCCGGTCTTCTGTCCGTCCCACGGCGCGGCGAGATACCGCACGCCGTTTTCCATCACCTCTATCTCGCGCGGAACCTGCCCGTGCAGCGCTTCGACGGTGCGCGCCAATCCCTCCTTCGTGCGCACCGGCACGTCGTTGCGCGCGAGTATTCCGGCCGGATCGATCAGATCGATCAGCGCGTCGACTATCTCCTTCTGGAAGTGAGCGATCCCGGCGCTCAGCAGCTGCACGACCACGTGGTCGCCGTACCGGTCGCACACGAGCGAGGGACAGCCGTCCGCCTCTCCATGCACGAGACGGTACGCGGTGGCGACGGACGAGACTCTCTCGCGCCGGCGCACGGCGTCGCCGATGCGACGGTGCCACCACGCCCCGTCGATCTCGGCCAGCGGATCCCGGTCGAGCATGCGCAGGGAGATCTCCGACTTCGGGCTCCAGAGTGCGACGCCGATCGGTCGGCCCTTGGCGGATTGCACGCGGACGGCGCCGGCCGGCGAGTCCGCGCGCTCGAGCAGGTCGCTGCGGAAGATCCACGGGTGCCCCGCGGCCCAGCGCCGCTCGGCCTTGCGATTCACGGTTACGGAGTCCACGCGCGGAAGTTAGCGCGGCAGGCGCCGGAAACGGTGCGTCGTTTCTTGCACTGGAACGTCAGTCGATGCTTCCCGTCTTCCAGTTCGCCGTTGGCGCCGCCGCGGCCCTCCTGCTCATGCGCCAGCGGCGCACCTACAGGCAGGCTATCCGGCTCGGCTCCGCTACGCTGGAGACCCTGCTCAACGCGATCGACGCGAACGACGAGGACACCGGCCGGCACGTGCGCCGTGTCGCCCAATACGCGCTGGAGCTGGCCGATGCTGCCGGGCTGTCCGAGTCCGAGACGCGCAGCGTCGAGCGCGTGGCGCTCTTTCACGACATCGGCAAGATCCACGAGGCGCTGTTCGACATTCTGCACGATGGCTCGCGGCTCTCGCCGGAGGCGCGCCGTGCCATCAAAACTCATCCCGCGCGTGGTGCCAAGGTGCTCGAGCCGCTGCACGCGTTCTACCCCGACCTGCCGGCGGGGGTGCTCGCGCACCACGAGCGGTGGGACGGAACCGGCTACCCGCGGAGGTTGAAGGGAAGGCGCATTCCGCAGACCGCGCGGATAGTGGCGATCGTGGACGCGTTCGACGCGATCACCCACGGCCGCGATTACAGCCGCGCGCTCAGCCGCGAGCGGGCGCGCGAGGCGCTGCTGGCGGGACGCGGGACGCAGTTCGATCCCGATCTCGTGGACCTGTTTCTCTCGCCCATGGTGCAGGAGTGCGTGGCCGACATCAGACTCGGGTCCGGCAAACGCGGCCGAGGAAGCAACCGGCGCGGCGAGCGCGCTCAGTCCGCGCCGGATCTCATCTTTCGATGGTGGCCCGCAACGCCCGCGCGGCGGCCTCGACGTCGTCCGCGCCGAACAGCGAGCTGACCACGGCGATTCCTTCAAGCTCGGGACAGCCGGTCAGCAGCCCGCGCACGTTCGCGGCTGTGATTCCGCCGATTGCGACCGCCGGCACGCCCGCGAGTCTCTGCAACTCCGCGATCTCCTCCAGCGACAGCGGCTCGCCGGCATCCGTCTTGGACGGCGAAGCGAACGCGGGCCCTATTCCGACGTAATCCGCGCCCCGCGCCGATGCGAGCTCGGCGCGCGAGCCGAGCGAAGCGCCGATGATGAAAGACGGCGGTGCGAGCTCGCGGATCGAAGCCACCGGAAGGTCGTCGGGGCCGAGATGCACCCCGGCCGCGCCGGCCATGATCGCGACGTCCGCGCGGTCGTTCACCACCACGGGCACGGACAGCGTGGACACCAGGTGCCTGACGAGCTCCAGGAGGTCGCGCGAGGAGGTGCGCTTCGCCCTGGCCTGCACCATCGTGGCGCCCCCGCGCACCGCGGCCACGACGCGGGCGATCCACGCGTCGTGATCCGGTCCCGGCTCGTCGGTTATCGCGACGAGCCGGAGCGAGTCAGCGCTTGCGCGGTCCAGCCGGCGTCCCTGGCGTCGCGCTGGCGCTGGCGCCGGCGCCGGCGCGGCGGTTGCTGTCGGCGCGGAGCATCGCCCGAACCGCGTTGTGCTCGTCGAGCGTG
>JANLGX010000020.1 GCA_024654005.1 Gemmatimonadaceae bacterium
CCCGCGGAACCGCACGCGTCCTTTCTTCATGAACCCATCATACTTCCGCAGCAGCAGGTGCTGCTGCATCTGCGCCAGCGTGTCCAGCGCCACACCCACCACGATCAGCAGCGACGTCCCGCCGAACTGGAAGGGCACGTTGATCATGTCGGCTAGGAACACCGGCAGCAGCGCGATGAACGCCAGGAACAGCGCGCCGGGGAAGGTGATGCGCGACATCACGTGATCGATGTAGTCCGCCGTCTTGGACCCCGGCTTCACGCCCGGGATGAACCCGCCCTGCTTCTTCAGGTTCTCCGACAGGTCCACCGGATTGAAGATGATCGCCGTGTAGAAGTACGTGAACGTGACGATCAGCACGACCGACAGGATGTAGTACAGCCACGTCCCCGGGCTCAGCATCTCGGAGATCCGCTGCGCCGTGGGATTCGAGCTGAACTGCGCGAACGCGCCCGGCACCACGATCACCGACTGCGCGAAGATGATCGGCATGACGCCCGACGCGTTGACTCGCAGCGGGATGAAGTTCTTGGTCGCCTCGCGCATCCGGCCGCGCGCCATCGTCCGCTGCGGGATCTGGATCATCACGCGCCGCGCCGCCATCGTCACCGCGACCGTGCCCGCCACGACGGCGATCATGATCAGGCCGAGGACGACCAGCGAGAACGGTCCCACCACGCCCGTGCTCACGAACCGGAGCGTGGAGAAGATGCCCGGCCAGAACCGCTCCACGATCGAGAAGAAGATCAGGAGGCTGGCGCCGTTGCCCAGCCCGCGCTCGGTGATCTGCTCGCCGAGCCACATGACGAACACGGCACCGGTGGTGAGGAAGAGCACCATCTGCACCGTGAACGCGAAGCCCGGATTGGCGACGGCGTTCTCGAGCGACTGCGTGAACAGCGCGAAGCCGTACCCCTGGACCATCGCGAGGCCGACGGTCATGTACCGCGTCCACTGATTGACCTTCTTCCGGCCCTCTTCGTCCTTCTGCAGCTTCTCGACCGTCGGCACGACGGCCGCGGCGATCTGCATGAAGATGCTGGCCGAGATGTACGGCATGATGCCGAGCGCGAACACCGTCGCGCGCGACAATCCGCCGCCGACGAACAGATCGTACAGCCCGAGCAGTCCCGCCCCGCCGCGGTTGGCGAAGAAGTCCGTGAGCGCGATGACGTCCACGCCGGGCGCCGTGATGTGCGCGCCCACACGGTAGAGCAGCAGACACAGGAAGGTGAAGCTGATCTTCTGCCACAGCTCCGGTGTCCTGTAGATGTTCGCTACCGCCGCCGCCGCGTTCGGTTGTGCCATGTCAGTCCTCGACGCGGCCCCCGGCCGCCAGGATTTTCTCGCGCGCGCCGTCGCTCATCTTCACGCCGCGAACCGTCAGTGCCTGAGTCACTTCGCCGTTCGCCAGCAGCTTCGCCGGACCCTTCCCCGCGCGGATCAGTCCCGCTTCCGCGAGCGATTCCGCCGTCACTTCCTTGCCGCCCACGTGCTCGAGGTCGCTCAGCCGCACGACCTGGTGCTCGACGCGGAACGGGTTCTTGAAACCGCGCTTGGGCAGCCGGCGCGTCAGCGGCATCTGACCGCCCTCGAAGCGCGGCTTGCCGCCGCCCGGACCGTGGTGGCCCGCGCGCGCCTTGATACCCTTGTGACCCTTGCCAGACGTCTTGCCCGTGCCCGAACCCGGCCCACGGCCGATGCGCTTGCGGTTACGGTGCGAGCCCGGCGCCGGAACCAGATTGTGCAGTCCGATCTTGTCGCTCATTTCTCTTCCTCTTTCACCGGCGTGACCTTGATCAGGTGACGCACGTGCTTCAGCTGCCCGCGCAGCGAAGGCGAATCCTTGTGGACCACCACGTCCTGGTGGTGCTTGAGTCCGAGCGCTTCCAGCGTGCGCCGCATGCGCCAGGAATGGCCGATGCCGCTCCGCACCTGCTCGATGCGGACCATGCCGGACGTGAGCGTGTTGGGCTCGGTCCGCTTGGGTCCGCGGGTCGGGTGCCATACGTGAGTCCGTGCCATCAGACCGTCTCCTTCACTTTCGCCCGCGAGCGGTACGGCAGCGAGCTGACCTCGACGCCGCGCTCGCGCGCAATCTGCTCCACCGTCGTGAGCTGCTGCAGCCCGTCGAGCGCCGCGAGCACCATGTTGTGCGGGTTCGTCGAGCCGAGGCTCTTGGTGAGAATGTCGGTGATGCCCGCGCATTCCATGACGGCGCGCACCGCGCCACCGGCGATCACGCCCGCGCCCGGCGCGGCGGGACGCATCAGCACCTTGCCGGCGCCGTGCTCGCCCACCACCTCGTGCGGGATCGTACCACCCGTGCGGGCCACCGGCGCCATGCGCTTGCGCGCGGAATCCACCGCCTTGCGCACCGCTTCCGACACTTCATTGGCCTTGCCCGTGGCGAAGCCGACCTTGCCCTGCCCGTCGCCCACCGCGACCAGCGCGTTGAACGAGAAGCGCCGTCCGCCCTTCACGACCTTCGCTACGCGATTGATCGCGATGACGTTCTCGACCAGATCGCTGCCGCCCTCGCGCGAGTCCTTGTCGCCCCGCTTGCCGCCGGGACCGCCGCGCCCGCCGCCGGGTCCGCCACGGCCGCCGCCCTGACCACCGCGACCGCCGCCGCCCTGACCGCCGCGACCTCTACCCACGCCGCCGCCGCCGCGCGCGCTGCCGCCGCGCACCGGACGCTCGACCACCGCTTCCGCGCCGCTGTCCGTAGACTCGGGCGCCGGCGCGCTCGAATCGGGCGTCGCCGTGTCGGACCGGACCACCGGCTCCGCGCTCTGCTCTTCCTTCTCAGACATCTCTAAAACTCCAGGCCCGCTTCGCGGGCGCCGTCGGCCACGGCTTTGACGCGGCCATGGTATTTGTAGCCGGAGCGATCGAAGACGACCCTCGTAAAACCGGCTTCCTTTGCTTTTCTGGCGATCAGCTTGCCGACCTCGACCGACCGCTCGCTCTTCTTCCCGTCGAGCGCCTGATCGGACACAGTCGCGAGCGTGCGCTGCGCGGTGTCGTCCACGAGCTGCGCGTATATGTGCTTCAACGAGCGGTGGACCACGAGGCGCGGACGCTCGGCGGTGCCGCTTACCTTCTTCCGCACGCGCTGGTGCCGGCGGAGCCGGCGGCCTTCACGCGAGCGCAAACCACGAATTCTGGCCATTACTTTGCCCCTGCCTTACCGGCTTTCCGGCGCACCTGCTCGCCGGCGTATTTGATTCCCTTGCCCTTGTACGGCTCGGGCGGACGCAGGCTGCGAATCTCCGCGGCGACCTGACCCACCACTTCCTTGTTGGCGCCGTCGACGACTACCTGGGTCGGCTGGGGCGCGCTGAGCTTGATGCCCGGCGGAGCCTTGTACTCGATCGGGTGCGAGTAGCCGAGCGCGAGCTGCAGCCCGTACGGGCGCGCCTCCGCGCGGTAGCCGACGCCGACGATGTCGAGCGTCTTCTGGAAGCCCTTGGTGACGCCCTCCACCATGTTCGCGACCAGCGTGCGGCTCAGCCCGTGCAGCGCCTTGTGACCGGGCTCATCGGACGGCCGGCTCACGACGACCGCGCCGTCCTTCAGCTCGACGCTGAGCTCCGGGTGGATCGTGCGCGACAGCTCGCCCCGCGGCCCCTTCACCTTCACCGTATTGCCTTCGACGGTGACGGTGACGCCCTTCGGGATCTCGATCGGATGCTTGCCAATGCGTGACATGGACTATTCCTCTACCAGACCACGGCGAGCAGCTCGCCACCGGTGTTCGATTTTCTCGCCTGCTGGTCGGACATGACGCCCTGCGACGTGCTCAGGATCGCCATGCCGAGACCGTTGCGGACGCGCGGGATCTCGCCGCAGCCGACGTACTTTCGCAGCCCGGGGGACGAGACGCGCTTGAGCTCGCGAATGACCGGCTGTCCGCCGTGCGCGTACTTCAGCACCACGCGCAGCGTCGGCTTGCCCTTCTCGTCCTCGAGCATGCGGTAGTCCTGAATGAAGCTGTTCTCCTTCAGGATCCGCGCGATCTCCACTTTTACCTTCGAGGCCGGCATGTCCACACGGCGATGCTTCGATCCGCAGGCGTTGCGGATCCGCGTCAACATGTCGGCGATCGGGTCGGTCATGCTCATCTGGTCTGTCCCTGTGTTGTTTGACGGAGGCTTGCAGCTAGCAGCTAGCGGCTAGCGGCTAGTAGCGAACCACCAACTCTCTACCAACTGGCCTTGCGCACGCCGGGGATGAACCCCGCCAGCGCCATTTCCCTGAAGCAGATGCGGCAGATGCCGAACCGGCGCAGCGGCGCTCTCGCGCGGCCGCAACGGTTGCAGCGCCTGCGAAGCCGCACTTTGAACTTCGGCTTCAGCTTGGTCTTTTCTACGAGTGATTTCGGTGCCATATGACCTCTGTTGTTCGCTGTTCGCTGTTCGCTGTTCGCTGCTAGCTGCTAGCTGCTAGCCGCTAGCTGTTTGTTTGTTCGCCGCCGCCCGATCGTCGCCCCTGAACGGCATCCCCAGATGCCGCAGCAGCGCGATCGCGACGTCGTCGCGATTCGTGGTCGTGACGAACGTGATGTCCATGCCGTGGACCTTGTCCACCATGTCGTAGTTGATCTCCGGAAAGATCATCTGCTCCTTCACGCCGAGCGTGTAGTTGCCGCGTCCGTCGAAGCCGCGCGTCGGCAGGCCGCGGAAGTCGCGCACCCGCGGGATCGCGACCGTGATCAGGCGGTCGAGGAACTCCCACATGCGCGCGCCGCGGAGCGTCACCGACGCGCCGATCTCCTGACCTTCGCGCAGCCCGAAGTTCGAGATCGACTTCCGGGCCTTGCGGCGGACCGGGCGCTGGCCGGTGATTATCGCGAGCTCCGACACGATCGTATCGAGCACCTTCGCGTTCTTCGTCGCCTCGCCCACCCCGCAGTTGACGACGATCTTCGAGACCGTCGGCGCCTGGTGCACGTTCTTGAAGCCGAACTGCGACATCAGCCGCTCGCGGATCTGAGTCTGGTACTGGAGCTTGAGCCGCGCCGGCGGGACCGGCAGCCCCGCTCCGGCGTGCTCGGCCTGGACCTGGACGCCGTCCTTCTGCGCCTTGCCCGCGCCGCCCTTGCCCTTGCCGCTCTTGCCCGCGGCCTTGTCGGCGCCGGCCTTCTTCTCTTTGGTCTCAGCCATTCTCTATCGCTCCGTGCAGGTCAGCGCGTGCGCGGGATGGAGTCCCCGCTCTTCACGCTCAGACGCTCCTTCGTTCGGTCGGCGTCCACCCGCGCGCGCGTGCGCGTCGGGCTGCCGGTCTTCGGGTCGAGCAGCATCAGGTTGGACGCGTGCACCGGCGCGGGCATCTCGATGATCTCGCTCTGCTCCTCCGGCTTGGTCGCCCGCCTGTGCTTCTTGACCATGTTCACGCCTTCGACGATCACGCGCCCCGTCTTCAGGAACACGCGCGTCACCTTGCCTTCCTTCCCCTTCTCCTCGCCGCGCATGACGCGCACCGTGTCGCCCTTGGACACGTGGATCTTGAAGCGCTCCGCGTTCCGCTCGTGGCGGATGCGGTTCTTGTCCTTCAGGGTCCGGCGATGCTTGAGCACTCTCATTTACAGAACCTCTGGCGCCAGCGAGACGATCTTCATGTACTTCTTCTCGCGCAGCTCGCGGGCGACCGGCCCGAAGATGCGCGTGGCTCTCGGCTCGCCGGTCTCGTTGATGATCACGACGGCGTTCTCGTCGAACCGGATGTACGAGCCGTCCTTCCGGCGCGTCTCCTTGGCGGTGCGCACGACGACCGCGCGCGCCACCTCCGACTTCTTCACCGTCCCATTCGGTAGTGCGTTCTTGATGGCCACGATCACGGTGTCGCCCAGGCCGGCGTAGCGCCGTCTGGTTCCACCGAGCACGCGGATCACCAGCGCGTCCTTCGCGCCCGAGTTGTCCGCCACTTTGACCATCGATTCCTGTTGAATCATTTCTGTATCCCGTTGGGTCCGACATTGCAGTGACTAGTCACTAGTCACTAGTCACTACCTTGCCCGCTCCACGATTTCCACCAGCCGCCAGCGCTTGTCCTTCGACAGGGGGCGCATCTCCATGATGCGCACTGTGTCGCCGGTCTTCGCCTCGTTCTGCTCGTCGTGCGCCTTAAGCCGGCGGGTGCGAGTCACCATCTTGCCGTACACCGGATGCGGAACGCGGCGCTCGATCGCTACGACCACCGTCTTCTGCATCTTGTCGCTCACGACCAGCCCGATGCGCGTCTTCCGCGCGTTCCGGACTTCCGTGCGAGTGCCCGTCATCTCTGCCATTCTCTCTCCAGCCCTTTGCTAGCGGCGCGCGCGCTTCGCCGGTCTCTTCGACCGTGAAGCCGGCGCACCGGAACCTTGTTTCGGCGCCGCGAGCTGCTTCTCGCGGAGCACCGTGTTGAGCCGCGCAATGTCCTTGCGAATGACGCGCAGCTTGAGCGGCGACTCGAGCGTCTCCGTCGCCGAGCGGAACTTGAGGCGGAACAGCTCCTCCTCCAGCTCGGCGATGCGCGCGCGGACGTCCGCCTCGCTCAGCTCGCGGATGTCACTTGCCTGCATCTGTGTGCGCCTCCTCGCGTACCACGAACTTGGTCTTCACGCTCAGCTTGGCGGCCGCGAGTCCCATCGCCTTCTCGGCGATCTCCCGCGTCACGCCCTCAAGCTCGAACATCACGCGCCCGGGCTTCACGACGGCCACCCAGCCCTCGGGCGAGCCCTTGCCCTTACCCATTCTCGTCTCGGCCGGCTTCTTGGTGATCGGCTTGTCGGGGAAGATCCTGATCCAGACCTTGCCGCCGCGTTTGATGTGGCGCGTGAGCGCGACACGCGCCGCCTCGATCTGCCGGTTTGAGACCCAGCCGGGCTCGAGCGCCTGCAGGCCGAACTGGCCGAACGACACCTTCGAGCCGCGCGTCGCGTGTCCGCGCGTGCGGCCCTTGAACATCTTGCGGAACTTGACCCGCTTAGGACTCAGCATCTCGCTCTACCCCTACACGCCGGTTGAGTACGTCTTGCCGCGACGGTCTTCCACGATCTCGCCCTTGTACAGCCAGACCTTCACGCCGATCGTGCCGAACGTCGTCTTGGCCGTGGACGTGGCGTAGTCGATGTCCGCGCGCAGCGTGTGCAGCGGCACCCGACCCTCGTGGTAGCCCTCGACGCGCGCGATCTCGGCGCCGCCCAGGCGGCCACCGCACTTGATCTTGATCCCGCCAGCGCCCATCCGCATCGCGCTCTGCACCGCCCGCTTCATCGCGCGGCGGAACGAGACGCGCTGCGCGAGCTGGTTGGCGATGTTGTCCGCCACCAGCTGGGCGCTCAGCTCGGGGCGCTTGATCTCCTCGACGTTGACGCCGACTTCCTTGCCGGTGAGCTGCGCGAGCTCGTCGCGCAGCTTATCCACCTCGGTCCCCTTCTTTCCGATGACGACGCCCGGGCGGCCCGTGTGGATCGTCACCACGACCTTGCCAGGCTTGCGGTCGATCTGAATGTCGGCGATCGCGGCGTGGCCGAGTCGCGTCTTCAGATACGTCCGCAGCAGCTCGTCTTCCTTGAGCAGAGCCGGGAAATCCTTCTTCGCGAACCAGCGCGAGCGCCAGTCCTTGGAGATCCCGAGACGGAATCCGGTAGGATGTACTTTCTGTCCCATTACTTGTTGCCTCGCTTCTTCGCTTCCTTGGCGGCCACGACGATCTCGACGTGGCTGGTGCGCTTCTCGATCGGCGTGGCGCGACCCTGCGCCGCCGGCATGAACCGCTTGAGCTTCGGCCCTTCGTTCACGATCGCGTGCTTGACATACAGCGTATCGACGTCGAGCGACTCGTTGTCCTCGCGCGCCTTGTACTCCGCGTTCGCGACCGCCGAGCTCAGCACCTTCTCGATCTGCTTGGCCGCGTGCTTCTTGGAGAACTTGAGGATCGCGAGCGCTTCGTTGACGTTCTTGCCCCGGATCTGATCGATCACGAGACGCATCTTGTACGGCGACTGGCGCGTGCTGCGCTGGATGGCCCTGGTCTCCATTATCTCGGCGCTCCCGGCCCGCCGCCCGGACCGCTTCTCGCGGCCGGAACGCCACCCGCCTTCTTGTCCACCGACTTGTTCGCGCCCGTGTGACCGCGGAACAGCCGCGTCGGCGCGAACTCGCCGAGCTTGTGGCCGACCATGTTCTCGGTCACGTACACGGGAATGAACTTGTTGCCGTTGTGCACGGCGAACGTGTGCCCGACGAAATCAGGGATGATCGTGCTCGCGCGCGACCACGTCTTGATCACCTTTTTTTCGTTGCGCTCGTTCATCGCGTCGACTTTCGCGACGAGCGACTCGACGACGTATGGACCTTTCTTTACGCTTCTCGCCATTTTCTAGACCGAAAAATGTTTGCCATTCACTTCCTGCAGGCAGCCAGCAGCTAGCTGCTAGCTCTGTGTCGCCTTCCCACGCTTGCGGCCGCGAACAATGAGCCGCTGCGAAGGCTTCTTCTTGTTCCGCGTCTTCACGCCTTCCTTCTTGCCCCACGGGCTCACCACGTTGCGGCCGCCTCGCGTGCGTCCGCCGTGCGGGTGATCCACCGGGTTCATGACCTCGCCGCGAACCTTCGGGCGCCGACCTTTCCAGCGCGAATGCCCCGCCTTGCCGTGCGACAGCAGCTCGTGCTCCGCGTTGCCGACCGTGCCGATCGTGCCCAGGCAGTTGCCGTGCACCAGCCGCATCTCGGTCGACGCCATGCGCAGCGTCACGTACTCGCCTTCCTTCGCCACCACCTGCAGCGACGTGCCCGCCGAGCGCGCCATCTGGCCGCCGCGGCCGGGAAGCAGCTCGACGTTGTGCACGTCCGTGCCGAGCGGGACCTCGCGCAGCGGCAACGCGTTGCCGATGCGGACGTCGGAGCCGGGGCCCGACACGATCTTGTCGCCGACCGCCAGCCCGCGCGGGTGGATGATGTAGCGCTTCTCGCCGTCCTCGTACGCGACGAGCGCGATCCGCGCGGAGCGGTTCGGATCGTACTCGATGTGCTCGACCGTCGCGGGCATGCCGAAGCGGTTCCGCTTGAAGTCGATCTTGCGGTACATCCGCTTGTGCCCGCCGCCGCGGCGGCGCATGGAGATGTGCCCGTGGTTGTCGCGCCCGCCGCTCTTCTTGAGCGGCTCGAGCAGCGACTTCTCGGGCTCGCTCCGCGTGATCTCCTTGAAGTCGGGGACCGAGCGGAAACGCGAGCTCTTGGTTACGGGCTTGAACTGACGAACGGGCATCGCTTAACCCTCGAAGATTTCGATCGTGTCACCCTCTTGGAGCGTCACGATTGCTTTTTTCCAGTGCGGGCGGCGCCCCGTCGTCGTTCCGACGCGCCGCGCCTTGCCGCGGCGATTCGACGTCCAGACGCCGGTCACCTTCACGCCGAAGAGCGACTCGATCGCGGTCCTGATCGCGTTCTTGTTCGCGCCCGAAGCCACCTCGAACGTGTACTCGCCGCGCGACTGATAGGCGGCTGAGCTCTTCTCGGTAACGACCGGCCGCACGATCGTGCGGTGAACTGTCGACATCGCTTATCTCCCCTTCTTCTTCGGTGCGGACTTCTTCTTGGCGGCCGACTTCTTCGGCGCCGTCTTTTTGGCGGTCTTCCCGCCGGCTGCCGAGGCCGTCGCCCGCTTGGCCGTCGCCCGCTTGGCCGGCGACCGCGCGGCCTTCGCCGCCTTGGAGCCGCTGCTCTTCTCCGCGCTCTTGCGCGCGGCGGGAGCTTTCTTCGTGGCGGCCTTCCGCGGCGCCTTGTCGGCGGACTTCGCCTTCGAGGCAGGCTTCTTCACGGTGCGCCGCACCGGCGCGCTCTGATCCTCCGAGCGCTCCAGCTCGCCGCCCAGCGCCGTCGCCTCGATGACCACGACGTCAGACCAGAGGATGTGGTACGTCGACACGTCGGTGTACGGCAGCACGTGCGCCCACGGGATGTTGCGGCCGCTCAAGTACACGTTCGGCTTCGCGCCGTCGGTCAGGAGCAGCACCTTGCTGCCGTCGACTCCGAGCGAGGCGAGCAGGTCGCGCATGCGGTTCGTCTTCGGCGCGTCGAAGTCGAGCGGCTCGATGACGATGATCGCGTTCTCCCGGGCGCGCGCGTTGAGCGCGCTCTTGCGGGCCAGCGCGCGCACCTGGCGCGGCACGTACTCGGCGTAGCTGCGCGGCGAAGGTCCGAAGACCGTTCCGCCGCCCACGAACGTCGGAGCACGGCGCGAGCCCGCGCGCGCGCGTCCCGTGCCCTTCTGCTTCCAGGGCTTCTGGTTACCGCCCACGACGAAGCCGCGCGTCTTGGTGGCGGCGTTCCCCTGGCGGCGATTGGCGAGATACGCCTTAACCGCCTGGTGCATGACCGGCATGTTGACCGTGCCGTCGAACAGATCGGCGGGAAGCGTCACCTGCTGCTGCGCCTTGCCGGCCGCCGTGTAGCTCGTGACGCTGAATTTGGTGGACTCTGACATTTCGATCAGCCTTGCTTGCGGACCATCACGATCCCGTTCGTGGGACCTGCAACGGCGCCGCGGATGTAGATGAGGTTGCGCTCGGCGTCGACCTTCTCGACCCGGAGGTGCGTCTGCGTGTGGCGGGCGGCGCCGTAGTGTCCGGGCATCTTCTTTCCCTTGATGACGCGGGAAGGATCGGTGCCTGGTCCGATGGATCCGGGACGACGGTGCTTGGTGTTGCCGTGCGTGTTCGGTCCGCCGGCGAAGTTGTAGCGCTTGACTACGCCCTGGAACCCGCGGCCCTTGCTCGTGCCCGTGACCTTGACCTGATCGCCGGGCGCGAACAGCGCGACGGTGATCGTGTCGCCGACGTTGTACGTCGGGATCTCGCGGTCCTTGCCCTGCGCGTCGTCAAGGCGGAACGAGCGCAGCACCTTGGGCGGCGCCTGCAGGTTCGCCTTCGCCGCGTGTCCGACGGCGGCCTTCGACGCGCGGCGTCCGCGCGGCGTGCGCTCGCGTCCCTTCGACTTGCGCGCGAGCCGCTGCTCGCCAAAGCCGAGCTGCACGGCGGCGAAGCCGGCTTTCTCCTTCCCGGTGACCTGGACTACCGGGTTCGGCGCGGCCTCGACCACGGTCACGGGCACCTGCTGCCCCTGCTCGTTGAAGATGTGCGTCATGCCGAGTTTGCGTCCAATGATTCCAATCATTACCAGCTACTCCACTTTGATTTCGACGTCCACGCCGGCGGGCAGATCCAGCTTCGTCAGCGCGTCGACCGTCTGCACCTTCGAATCGAGGATGTCGATCACCCGCTTGTGCGTCTTCAGCTCGAACTGCTCGCGCGACTTCTTGTCGACGTGCGGCGAGCGAAGCACCGTCCACCGTTGCGTCTTGGTGGGCAGCGGGATCGGGCCCGACACCTGCGCGCCGGTCTTCTCGGCGGTGCGCACGATGTCGGCCGCCGCGGTGTCGATTACCGCGTGGTCGAAAGCCTTGAGACGAATTCTGATTCTTCCTGCCATTTGAAACTCCGGTAGCTAGCTGCTGGCTGTCTTATTTGATGATCTTCGTTACGACACCCGCTCCGACCGTCCTTCCACCCTCTCTGATCGCGAACCTCAGCCCCTCGTCCATCGCGATCGGCGTGATCAGCTCGATCGTCATCTGCACGTTGTCCCCGGGCATCACCATCTCCATACCCTCCGGCAGCTCCACCGACCCCGTCACGTCCGTCGTGCGGAAGTAGAACTGCGGACGGTAACCCTTGAAGAACGGCGTGTGCCGCCCGCCCTCTTCC
>JANLGX010000021.1 GCA_024654005.1 Gemmatimonadaceae bacterium
CGCGGGTAGGAGCGGTATCTGCCCATGCTGGTGCCGATGGTCTTCCACATGCTGTTGAACACTTCGGTGCTGCCGGTGAAGTGTACGCCGGCGAGATCCTCGTCGGCGAGCAGCATGTCCGAGATCATCCGCGCGTCGCCGGCGACGAGATTGATCACGCCCGGCGGAAGTCCGGCCTCCTCGAGCAGCGCCATGATGTAGTGCGCGCTGAGCATGGCGCTCGACGCGGGCTTCCACACCACGGTGTTCCCCATGAGCGCGGGCGCGGTCGGAAGGTTCCCCGCGATCGCCGTGAAGTTGAACGGGGTGATCGCGTACACGAACCCTTCCAGCGGGCGGTAGTCGAGCTGGTTCCAGGCGTCGTCGGTGCTGATCGGCTGGGTGTCGTATATCCCCTGCGCGAAGGCCGCGTTCATTCTCCAGAAGTCGATCAGCTCGCAGGCGGAATCGATCTCGGCCTGGTACGCCGTCTTGGACTGGCCGAGCATCGTCGCGGCGTTCAGCGTGGAGCGCCAGGTCGTGGAGAGGAGCTCGGCCGCCTTGAGAAAGACGGAAGCCCGGTCTTCCCACGATCGCGCCGCCCAGTCGTGCTGCGCGTCGCGCGCGGCGCGCACGGCCTGGTGCACGTGGTCCCGCGTGGCCTTGTGCCAGTCGGCCAGGACGTGCTGGTGCGCGTGCGGCATCACCGCGTGCGCGACGTCGCTGGAGAGCAGCCGGCGGCCGCCGATCACGAGCGGTATCTCGACGCGCTGGTCCGACATCTCGCGCAAGCGCGCCTTCAGCTCCGTCCGCTCGGGAGAACCGGGCGCGTACGAGAGCACGGGCTCGTTCTTCTGTGACTGCACCCGCCACGTGCCCGTGAAAGACCCGGAGTAAGGGGGAGAATCGCCGTCCGCCGCTTCTCCAGGGGCTCGCTGGTGGCGAACTTGTGGATCGCCGTCAGCCTCGCGCGTGTCTCTGGGGAATCCTATCGCCAACATGAATGCAAGATACTTCCCGCGTGCGCCCATGAGAATCGCGCTGCTGTCGATTTTCATCGCGGGTGGATGCGCGAACGAAGGCGTCTCGTGGGGCCCGGTCACTTATGGCAGGAGTCCGCCCGAAGCGCCCCCCGGGATCGCGACGCTTCCGCCGCGCGGAGGCGCGGGATGTGCGGAAGTCGCCGTCGCGGCGCGCGCCGGCGAGAGGTACGCGGCGTGGTGGGAAGCCAGGTCCGACGGCAGCTCCGTGCTCATGCTGGCGCGGTCGCCGGACGGCGGCGCCCACTGGGAGACGCCGCTGGTGGCGGACGACCGGGACGCGGGCGGTCTCCGCTGCTCGCGTCCACCCCCGTCCATCTTCGCCGACGAAACCTCGGAGTATCTGCATCTGAGCTATCACATCTCACCCGGCGGGAGCCCGGGCGTGTATTTCACCCACTCGATGAAATCGTCGGCGCTGGGCACGACGGGAGAAGGCGTGCTGCACATGCCGGTCACCGTGACGCACGGCGACCGCCCGGTTCGGAGCAGCGTCGCCGGACGCGGCGACACCGTGGTCGTCGCGTTCGAGGATCCCAACAGCGCGAAGCCGCGCATACTGCTCGCGCTCTCGACCGGCGCGGGACACGTGTTCTCGACGTACGGCGCGGTGTCGCCCCCGGGCGCTGCCGCCCGGTCGCCGCGAGTGTCCCTCTCCGGTGATTCCGTGCGTGTCCGCTGGGTGGAGACGGCTCCCGGCGGCCAGCCGCGCGGGGCAGCGCGCGCGGGGAAGCTGCCGTGACCCCGGCCGCGCGCCGCAAGCGCTTCATCGGGGCGCACACGATCAACAACGGCGGCGTGCACATGGCGATTCGCCGTGCCGCGCGCGGCGGGATGACGGCCGTGCAGGTATTCACCGCGGTCCCCAAGTACTACAACGACAAGATGTCCGTGCGCCCCGAGCGCGCGCAGCGGTTCCGGAAGGAAGTCGCGGCGTCGAAGATCGATCTAAAGATGATTCTCGTGCACGCGCCGTACGTGCTGAGCGTCGCCACGCCCGAGCCGGAGAAGTGGGCGCGGGCGAGCGCCGGGCTGACGAAGGAGCTGGAGCGCTCGAGCGATCTCGGCGCCGGCTCGGTCTGCTTCCATCCTGGTTCCGCCGGCGACGACACGCCGGCGAACGCCGCCAAGCGAATCGCGACAGCGATCACTACTGCTCTCCACGCCGTGAAATCGGACACGCGGCTGCTCGTAGAGAACACCGCCGGTGCCGGGAGGACCATGGGACGCACCGCCGCGGAGGTGGGGGAAATTCTGTCGCACGTTCCGAAATCGCTGCGCGCGCGCACCGGATATGGGCTGGATACGTGCCATCTGTTCTGCTCCGGATATGACATTCGCCGGTCACGCGCGGCGTTCAAGAGCATCCTCGACGAGTTCGAGGAAGCCACCGGTGAGCCGCCTTCGTTCTTCCATCTCAACGACAGCGCGGGTGAGCTGGGATCGAACCGCGACAGGCACGTTCTCATAGGGGAAGGCGAGATCGGGAAGGACCCGTTCGAGTGGCTGCTCGCGGACGCCAGGTCGGCCGGAATCCCCCTGGTGCTCGAGACGCCGCAGCAGAACTACGACGTGGCCGATGACGACGATTCGCCCGACCCCTATGACGTGCGGATGATGAAACTGCTTTCCTCCCTATAGCGTTTCCCTATTGCGCCCACGCTCCTGCGATTTACTTTGCTCCGCGGCAGGATGTTGATTGACTTGCAGGTCCGTACTGTCATCCCACTCAGGAGAAGCGATGGCAACAAAGAAGAAGAGCTCGGCTAAGAAAAAGTCGTCCTCGAAGAGAAAGTCCGCCAAGCGCGGCTCGGCCAAGAGGAAGACCGCGTCGAAATCCCGCGCCAAGGCGAAGCCGAAGACCAAGCGCAAGCCGAACGCCGCGTTCATGAAGCCGATGCAGCCGAGCGCCTCGCTCAGCGCCGTCGTTGGCAGCAACCCGCTGCCGCGCACCGAGATCACCAAGCGCCTCTGGGCCTACATCAAGCGCAGGGGTCTGCAGGACTCCAAGAATCGCCGCATGATCAACGCGGACGATGCGCTGCGCCCGGTGTTCGGCGGGAAGCGTCAGGTCTCGATGTTCGAGATGACGAAGCTCGTGAACAAGCATCTCAGCTGATCTAGCTGATCGTTGCCAGCCGCACCCAAGAAGGGGCGCGCCGCCAAGGCGCGCCCCTTGTCACAGTCGGGCTCGACCCAGCCTGGATGGAGAAGCGGAGCGCTTTGGCGCAACGTCCGCGCGCTCGCGCTTCCGCTCGCGCTGTTTCTGCTGATCAGGACTTTTCTCCTCGAGGCATACCGCATCCCCTCGGGGAGCATGATTCCCTCCCTGCTCGTCGGCGACTGGCTATTCGTCAACAAGCTGCGGTACGGGCCACACGTGCCCTTCACGGACAAGCTGCTGCCGGGATACGCCGAGCCCCGCCGGGGGGACGTCGTGGTGTTCGTCTCCCCGCCGCAGGTGGACCAGCCGCACGACCTGACGCCGACGCTGGTCAAGCGCGCCGTCGCCGTAGGGGGCGACACCATCTACATGCGGCGCGGCGTGCTGTACGTGAACGGCATCGCTCAGCGGCAGGGCTACGGCGTCCCCGCGACCGATGCGTTCGATTCCGTGAGCGAGCTGTTCGACTGGCAGAAGCCTCTGGGGCTTTCAGTGTCGCGGTTCGGCGCGGCGCCCGCGCAGCCCTCGCACGACGAGTGGGGACCGCTGGTCGTGCCGCCGGGGCACCTGTTCATGATGGGCGACAATCGCTACAACTCCAAGGACAGCCGCTACTGGGGTGTCGTGCCGCGGGACAACGTGCGCGGCAGGCCCATGTTCGTGTACTACTCGTACAACGCGGACGACAGTGACCGTCCGCTGCCTTTCATCACCGACATCCGGTGGGGCAGACTGGGACACTGGATCCGGTAGAACCCGCGGGGGCGCAGCATGGCTGACGCGCCGATGGCCTTGCAGGATATGCGCAGGAGCGATCTGATGCCGCGCGTAGCGCAGTCGGCCTGCCTCGTCGCCATAGCGATTCTGATCGTCGCCGGCGCGAACGGCTACGATGGGGTCGTGCTCGGCGGCGTGCTGCTGTCGCTCTGCTTCCTCGCCGGCATCGGGGCGTTTCTGGGGGCTCTCAACGAGCTGCCGGCGCAGCAGCGGGACCTGTTCCGCTGGATCTCCGCCGCGGCGGCGTTCGGCGCGGTCGCGAAGATATCGTGGACGCTGCACCTCGCCTCGAACGGCGCGCGGCCGCCGTTCCCCGCTCTGGCCGACTACCTGTTGCTGGGCGCGGAGCTGGCCGTGGTGGCGGGGTTTGGCCGCATGCTCTATACGAGCCGGGCGAGAGTCAAACTGGAGGCGCTCACCGATCTCGTGCTCATCGCGGTCGCCGCCGGCGTGATCATGCTCCCGCTGGGCACGGCGGAGCTCGGCGCGGCGCTGGGCAGCCTACCGACGGCCGGGAGGGTAGTGGGCGGCTTCTCGCTGCTCGCGGCGGCCGCGAGCCTGGTGCTCCTGGCGCTGCTGATCACGTGGCGCGCGGAGGATCTGTCGCGGCGCGCGATGCTGGGGCTGGCGGTGGGAACCGTCGCCACGGCGGTATTCACCGCGTGGGCGGCGCAGCTCGCGCTCAGCGGCGGGCCGCCGCAGCACGTCCCGATGGACGTGCTCGCCGCCGCCGCGATCCTCGGGTTCGTGTCGGCGCTCGACGTGCGGCGTTCGCCTCCGACGCTCGAGCTCAAGGTCGCCGAGCGGACCGCGGCGCTGAGCGGAGCCGTCGAGGAGCTGAAGGGCGTGATCACCGAGGAGCGGGCGATGCGCGCGCAGATCGTCGAGCGCGAGCGGCTGGCGTCCATCGGGTCGATCGTCGGCGGCGTCGCGCACGAGATCAACAATCCGTTGAGCAGCATCAGCGCGTTCGCGCAACTGTTGCTGCGCGAAGACGATCTCACCCCCTCCCAGCGCGAGTCGCTCGAGGCCATCTACGCCGAGGCGACGCGCGCGGCGAACGTGATCAAGGATCTCCGCGCCTTCGCGCGGCGGAGCGCCGCCGAGACCCGGGCCGTCGATCTCAACGAGATAATCAGCCGCACGGTCCGCCTCAGGAGCTACCAGGCGGACAGCGGCGATGTGCGGGTGGACACCACGCTGGATCCCAACCTGCCGATGGTCATGGGCGATCCGCAGCAGTTGCAGCAGGTCGTGCTGAATCTGTTGTCGCACTCGGTCGCGTCGATGAAGGACGGGGGCCGGCTGCTGATCGAGACCCGCGCGGTGAGGAGCACGGAGAGCAAGCGGGTTCTGGTCGAGTTCACCGATACCGGTCCCGGAATTTCCGAGGAGCTGCGCGAGCGCATCTTCGACCCGTTCCTCGGGTCGAGCGCGCTCGGTGAAAGTGTCGGCATGGGACTGAGCGCGAGCTACGGCATCGTGGCTACGCACGGCGGCCTGGTCCGCCTGGCGGACGGATCGCCGGGCCACACGAAATTCGTCGTCGAGCTGCCGGCGGCGCGGTGGCAGTCCGAGTCGGGCACGTCCGGACGCGCGCCGGAGAGCAGGGAACCCGCGTCGCGCGTGCCCGGCGCGGCGCCCACATCGTCCTCATAGCATGGTCTATTTCCCCAAGCAAACGGAGCCGTATCAGCGGCGGATCTCGGACGAGGAATGGGAAGGGCACGGTCCGGGCTCGTTCCGGAAGCTGGCCTTCTCGACGCTGGAGATGGCGGTCATCACCGGGCTGCTCATCCGGGTGTTCCGCGCCTTTCTGCTGACCAACGCCGGCAACGACCAGCCCGTTCTGCTCGGTATCGGATTTCTGATCGGCGCCATATTCCTGTTCGCGATGGTGACGCTGCATCTCGGGAACTTCCCGCTGCGGCACTGGGTATGGCGCGCGCCGCTCTTCGCGATTCTCGTCGCAGTCACCGAGCTCGTCGTCAGCGCCGCCCTGATCGCTCTCGGGAGGGAGCCGCTCGGCACGGCGCGCGCGACGTTCGCCGACTGGCCCGGCATGGCGGCCGACGTGCTCCTCCTGCGGCTCGCGGCGATTTCAGCGTACGCGCTCGCGCTCGCGGTGATCGTGCAATGGACCCGCATGCACGCTCTGAGGAAGGCGCACCGCTTATAATTCTGTATGGACGGCAAGGGTAAGCGGCTGATCGTCGTCGGCGACCGCGTGCTGGTGAAAATCGAGGATGGAGAGGACCGGACGAAAGTCGGTCTCTACCTCCCTCCGACGGCGATCGACAGCCAGGCCGTGCAGGGCGGGACGATCATCGCGACCGGCCCGGGTCTGCCGATGCCCGACCTGGCGGACAGCAACGAGGAGCCGTGGCGCGTCGCCATGCGCGAGACCCGCTTCGTCCCGATGCAGGCCAGGACCGGCGACTACGCGTTGTTCTTCAGAAAAGCGGCGGTGGAGATCACCTTCGACGGCGACCGGTTTCTCGTCGTGCCGCAGACAGCCATTCTTGCACTCGTGCGCGACCCGCACGTGGAGGATTAGACGATGTACGACGAAAGACTGGTCGCGCCGATGCGCGAGGACCTAACGCGACTGGGCGTGGAGGAATTGAAGACGGCGGAGGAGGTGGAGGCGAAGCTGCGCGACTCCACCGGCACGGCGCTCGTGGTGGTCAACTCCGTCTGCGGCTGCGCCGCGAGGAACGCCAGACCGGCGGTTGCCCGCGCGCTGCAGCACGAGGTGAAACCCGACACGCTGACGACGGTATTCGCCGGCCAGGACGTGGACGCCGTGCGCCAGGCACGCTCTTATTTCGGCGGCTACCCGCCCTCATCGCCGCAGATCGCCCTGCTCAAGGACGGCAAGCTCGTGTACATGCTCGAGCGGCATCAGATCGAAGGGCGCACGGTCGAGGAGATCGCGCAGGACCTCACGGGCGCATTTGATCGATTTTGCGGAGCTGTCCGGGCGGCGTGAGCCGGCCGATTCGCGCGCGCTCAGGCGTAGCGGATCCAGTGCCCGAGCTCCCGCAGAGTCGGGCGCTTGCCGTACATGAGTAGCCCCACCCGGTAGATCCGCGCGGCCAGCCACACCACGAGCAGACACGACAGCAGCAGCACGATCAGCGAGCCGATCAGCTCGGTGGTCGGCACGTTGATGATCGTGAGTCGCAACGGCATGATGATCGGCGAGGAGAAGGGCAGCCAGGACATCGTCGTCGCGAGCCCGCCCGTCGGATTGAACGTGACGGGTTGGATGAAGATCGCGGCGGCGATGAGCATCAGCATCACGGGCTGCGCCGCCTGCTGCGCTTCCTGGTCGCTGTTCACCATGGCTCCCACCGCCGCGAACAGCGCGGCGTAGAAGACGAAGCCGAGCACGAAGAACAGCAGGAGGAGCAGGCCGTCGCCGGGCGACACCCCGGGCATCACGAACGGCGGCGCCGGAATCCCGAAGACGTTGAAGATCTGCACCCTGTAGGTGAGGAAGGCCACGACAGTGGCGACCCACACCAGCTGCTGCGTCAATCCGACGGCGCCTACGCCGAGCACTTTGCCGGCGAGCAGAGTCTCGGGCCGCACGCTCGATACCACGACTTCGGCGACGCGGGTGGTTTTTTCCTCGATCACGCCGCGCAGGATGTTCTGGCCGTACAGGATGATGGACATGTACAGCAGGAACGCGATGCCGAGGCCGAAGAACGCGCTGATCGCGCCGGATCCGCCGCGGCCTTCGTCGGTTATCCGCTCGGTGCGGAACCGCAGCCTGCCGGCGGTGAGCTCACGGGCTTTCTCCGCCGATATTCCCTCGGCCTCGAAGCGGTACGCGAGCACGGTCTTCTCCACCGCGTCCTCCACCGCTTCCATCGCGGTCAACGAGCTGGCATGGCGTCCGGCGTACCTCGCGCTCTCGCCGGCCACCGTCTGCTGATCGAGCACGAGGTATCCCGATCGCTGCTTGCGCATCACCTCCGCGGTCGCGAGGCTCTCGGCCTCGGTGAGCGCGGAAGGCGCGACCACGCGCACGTCGGGCACGCGCTCCGGCCCGCTCCCGAAGCCGCGCAGCGATTCCGACACCTTCGCGCCCAGCCCGGTGTTCGTCGCGTCGAGGATGACCGTGGAGCTCAGGTCGGCTGCGCTCTTCGTTTTGATCGTGAGCCACGCGGGGACGATCATCAGCGCCGCGAACAGCAGCGGGCCAAAGACCGTGGCGATGATGAACCACTTGGTGCGAACACGCTCGATGTACTCGCGCTTGATGACCGCCCACAGCTTAGCCATGACCTGAGATTCCCGGCTCTACGCCTTTGGCGCCGACCCGCTCGAGAAAGATCTGATGCAGCGATGGTTGGACCAGCTCGAATCGCTTCACGCGGGCCCCGCTGCCGACGATGGCCCGGAGCAGTTCCTGTGCGTCCGCTCCCGGCTGGAGCTCCACTTCGAAGAACCTGTTGGAGTCGTCCACGCGCTCGACCAGCGACTTGTCGGCGAAGATCCGGTCGATCTCGCTGCTCGGCGCACCGTCGAGAGCCACGGCCACGGTGCGCCCCGCGTTCTCGGCCTTGACGTCGGCGAGCGCGCCATCGAGCACCTTGTCCCCATTGGCGATGATGCAGACCGCGTCGCACATGCGCTCGGCGCTGTCCATGAGATGCGTGCTGAAGATCACCGTCTTGCCGCGGCGCCGCAGCTCCACGATCGTGTCCTGGAGCGCCTGGGAGTTCACCGGGTCGAGCCCGCTGAACGGCTCGTCCAGAATCACCAGCTCGGGATCGTGCAGCAGCGCGGCGATGAACTGGACCTTCTGCTGCATGCCGCGGGAGAGCTCGTCGACCTTCGCCGCGCCCCAGTCCTTGTCCGGTGTCTTGAGCGACAGCCGCTCCAGCCACTCGTCGATCAGCGGGTCCGCCTGCCTGCGCGACATGCCTTTGAGCTCGGCGAGAAACCGCAGAATCGAGCGAACCTTCATCTTGCGGTAGAGGCCGCGCTCTTCGGGCAGATATCCGACGCGATCCAGGATCGAATCGGAGGTCGAGTCCTGGCCCAGGATGGTGATCGTGCCGGAGTCCGGCGCGATCACGTTCAGGATCATCCGGATTGTCGTCGTCTTGCCGGCGCCGTTCGGTCCGAGCAGCCCGTACACGGTTCCGCGCGGAACCACGAGCGACAGGTCGCGCACAGCGGTGTGGGCGGCGAAGCGCTTGACGACGTTGCGGATTTCGACGGCTGGTTCTGGCATCGACGAGATGGTGACTAGTGACTAGTGACTAGTAGAAGGCAAGACCGCGGACGGCCGACACGGCGTAGAATATACGGGTGACACGCACGGCCGTTGAGGACCCGCGCTTCCGCTTCGACCGGAACGAGCTTGCCGGCGCGTTCGGCGACATCGGCACCGATCTCCCGCTGATTGTGGGGATGGTCATGGCGGCCGGCCTCGACGCGGCGAGCGTGCTGGTGATGTTCGGGTTGATGCAGTACGCGACCGCGATCCGGTACGGCATCCCGATGGCCGTGCAGCCGCTCAAGGCCATGGCCGTCATAGTCATCACGCAGAAGGTCGCGGGTCCGGTGTTGTTCGGCGCCGGTCTGGCCATCGGTGTCGTGATGCTACTGCTCACCGCCACCGGCGCGCTGGGATGGCTCGCGCGCGTGGTGCCGAAGAGCGTGGTGCGCGGACTCCAGCTGGGACTGGGCCTGCAGCTCGCGCTGCTCGCGCTCGGAGACTACGTGCGATCCGCCGGCGTCACCGGCTACGGTCTCGCGCTGATCGCGTTCGCCATAGCGATCGCGCTGTACGGCAACCGCCGCTTTCCCCCGGCGTTGCCGATCATCGCGCTCGGAATCGTGTACGCTTTCATCTTCGATCTCGACGCGCGCGATCTCGCGAGCGGATTCGGTTTCACACTGCCGCTGCTCGGAGCGCCGTCTCCGGCCGACGTGTGGACGGGCCTGGTGATCCTCGCGCTGCCGCAGATCCCGCTGTCACTCGGCAACTCGCTGCTCGCCACCCGCCAGACGGCGCACGATCTATTTCCCGAAAAGCAGATCACGATCCGTCAGCTCGGCTACACGTACTCGTTGATGAATCTCGTGAATCCGTGGCTCGGTGGGATCCCGACCTGCCACGGCTCGGGCGGACTGATGGGCCATTACACCTTCGGCGCGCGCACTGGCGGCTCGCTGCTGATCTACGGCTCGCTCTTCGTGGCGATGGGCCTGTTCTTCGCGGGCGGGTTCTCGCAGGTGGTGCAGGTCTTCCCGCTGCCGGTCCTTGGGGTGCTGCTGCTGTTCGAGGGGTGGGCCCTCATGTGGCTCGCGCGCGACGTCGTGCCCGTGCGCCGCGAGCTGGCGATCACGATTGGGGTAGCGCTGCTCGCCGTGCTTGCTCCGTACGGCTATGTCCTCGGCCTTCTGCTCGGAACGTTCGCGTACTACGTGCTAAAGAGGATCCACTCCCCGCAGCCATAGCAGAGAGGAAAGTCGAAATCAGCCTTTGAATCGTCTAGACACTGCGCACATATATTTAGACGTGTACTTCAAGCCCCTTACCGAAATCACGCAAGTTGAGACGATTGCAACCGGGAAGGCCATTCGCGAGATAAAACGACTGCGCCGGGTTCACGGACGGGGTCGCTGGCGCAAACGAAAGGGCATGGCGCGGGTAGAACTAAAGGACGGAACCAGCCATCTGGCAGAACTTCACTGGTACGAAGCGAGCGGTGTTGGGCGCCGCGAGCTCAAGATCAAACGCTTCCTATGACTAAATCGGCCCGTAGAAAGACTTCCCGGCTTGTCCTTTGCCTCCACAACGACGATTACGAAACGTCGCTCGAGCTTCGGAAGATTTACCAAGCGGTTCCCGATCGCGAGGCAGAGGCCCACGAGCAAATAAGGGTTATCGACGAGTCGGGGGACGACTACCTCTATCCCGCGTCGTTCTTCACGCCGATAGAGTTGCCGCGCTCAGTGCGAGAGGCTGTGCTCGCCGCCGTCTAAGCAGCCGCCGCAGACAGCGTCAACCGATGAAGGCCAACAAGCTCTTGTTCATCCAGACGTGGCCCCAAATACCCGCCAGCCAAGACGTACGCCACCGCTAGTTCTTGCTCCCGGCACCAATCGAATACGAACTTCTCGCGAGCGGCCAGCACCTCTCGCGTGATCCCCGTCAAGCCTCCGGTCGAGCATCCTTCGAAAGGATCCATTCCCGCGTTGTACAAGCACAAGGCGAACCGGGGACCCCGACGTCGGACCTCTCGAAGACCTCTCTCGATCCGGGCGAGATAATCGTCTGCGCTTCTAACGATCCGTAACCGGGCACGCTGGCTGCGCTCATAGCAGTCGTAGCTGTCTACTGAAACGTCCATCTGCCAGATGCGCGGCTCATCGCTGATCAGGGAAGCGGTCCCGCCTCCGCAGTGGGCGTCGAGGTCTAGGATCAGAACGGCTTCGGCCCCTGCGGCTAGAGCTTCGCGCGCCGCGATAGCCAGCCCGTTGAAAGTGCAGAAACCCGCTCCGCCACCCCGCCAGGCATGGTGCAGCCCGCTGGAGAGGGAGCCGGCCACTCCGTGCTGGAGCGCGTCCAGCCCGGCGGCGACGGCACCGCCGTTCGATGCCAGCACCATCGGCCAGAGGCCCGGATCCCAGGTGAAACCCTGCGATTCTGCCAAGCTCCGCGGGAGGCCCGTCTGAACCGCACGGACATACTCGGGGTCATGGACTCGTGCGACGAGGGCAGGGGATAGCGACTGCGGCTGGGAGCAAATCCCGTAAGGACTGGGCATCCTGAGTCAAAATCGCCATATCATCGGGTCGGAGGTAGACTCCCTCCGATTCGAAAACGCGATCCCACGACCGCCCAATTCTTTCGACCCGCCGCCCAAGTTCACTGTGCTGCCAGAAAAGTGCCGCCTCGAGGAGGGCTGCGATAAGCCAAACGATCGCGAGTTGACCCGGATGCCAATTGGCGACCCGAGCTGCGGCATGGGCGTTAAGACGCTTGAGAACGGAAGTCATTCTATCCCTTCATCCCCTGCTTGAGCGCGTCCCACGCCAGCAGCGCGCACCTGACCCGCGCGGGGAACCGGGACACCCCCGAAAGCGAGCGCAGCGCGCCGAGCGACTTGTCGCGGGCCGCTTCCTGATCGCCCAAGATCATGGCGTGAAAGCGGTCCCATAGAGCGGTCGCCTCCGCACGCGTCTTGCCCTTCACCGCCTCCGTCAGCATCGAAGCCGATGCCTGCGAGATCGAGCAGCCGCGCCCGGTGAACGCGACCCCGCTCACGCGATCCCCGTCGAACTTGAGGTGCAGATCTATCTCGTCGCCGCAGAGCGGGTTGTGCATGGGGATGACGCGGTCCGCGTCCGGCAACGCGCCCTTGTTGCGTGGCCGGCGATAGTGGTCCAGGATGAGCTCCTGGAACATCGCCTGGATGTTGGGCGAGAGATCGAGGTCCACGGCTACGAAGCGCTCGCGCCGGCTATCTCGCCGACGCTCGGCGCCGGCGCCCCGGCGAACAGCTTACGCGCCTTCTCCATTCCACGGACCATGGCTTCGATGTCAGCCTCATCGTTGTACAGATAGAACGACGCGCGCGCCGTGGCGGGCACGCCGAGCCGGCGCATGAGCGGCTGCGCGCAGTGGTGCCCCGCGCGAATGCAGACGCCCTCACCGTCGAGAATCGTCGCCAGATCGTGCGGGTGCACGTCGGTCATCGTGAAGCTCAACGCCCCGCTCCTCTTTTCGGGAACCGGACCGTAGATGGTGACATCATCCATGGCCGCGAGCCGCTCGTACGCCAGGCGCAGCAACGTTTTCTCGTGCGCGGCCACGGCGTCCATCCCCAACGCGTCGAGGTAATCGCACGCGGCCGCGAGTCCCACGGCGTCGGCCGCGCTGGGAGTGCCTGCCTCGAACTTGTGCGGCAGCACGTTCCACGTCGTGTCGCTGTCGCGCACGAACTCGATCATGTCCCCGCCGGTCTGGTACGGCGGCATCGCCTCCAGCAGATCGCGCCTGCCGATCAGTCCGCCGCTCCCCATGGGCCCGCACATCTTGTGGCCGCTGAAGGCGTAGAAGTCCACGCCCAGCGCCGGGAAATCCACGCGCATGTGGGGTGCGCTCTGCGCGCCGTCGCACACGCTCACCGCCCCGGCTGCCCGCGCGAGCGCGGCTATCTCACGGACGGCGTTGACGGTGCCGAGCGCGTTGGAGACGTGGCTGAAGGCCACGATCCGCGTACGGCCGGACAATGTTTCCCGGAACCGGTCGAGCTCGAGCGTGCCGTCCGCTTCCAGCTCCACGATCCGAAGCCGCGCCTTTTTCTCCAGCGCGAGCTGCTGCCACGGAACGAAGTTGGCGTGATGCTCCATCGCGGTAATTACGATCTCGTCGCCCGCGCGGACAGTGGAGCGCCCATACGACCCCGCCACCAGGTTGATCGAGTCGGTCGTTCCGCGCGTGAAAATGAGCGTCGCTGGATCGACCACGCCGAAAAAACGCGCAATCCGCACGCGCGCGTTGTGGTAAGCATCGGTGGCCTGAACCGAGAGTGTGTACGCGCCGCGGTGAGGGTTGGCGTTGGTCGTCTCGTAAAAGCGCACGATCGCGTCGATCACGGACCGCGGCTTCTGGCTCGTGGCCGCCGAGTCCAGGTAGTGCAGCCCGGGGTTGGCGGCGAGGAGGGGAAAATCGGAGCGCGGCGCGAGCGAGTTCACGGCGCCTTCCTCGGACCGACCAGCACCGCGCCATCGCGCAGCAGCACGTCGTACACGGGCAGCGGATCCGTCGCGGGGCCCTGGAGAACGGCTCCCGTCCGGATGTCGAACCGCGCACCGTGCCAGGCGCACTCGATGGTGCCGTTGCCCAGCGTATCGCCCAACGCCATCTCGAACTCCTGGTGAGTGCACAGGTTGCCGACCGCGGCCACCTCGCCGTTCCCGGTGCGAATCAGGCAGATCTGCTGCCCGTTGGAGCGCGCCACAGCTACCGGAACGTTCTCCGGCAGGTCGTCGAGCCGGGCCACCTGCTCGAACCCGTGAGCCGTAAATGTTTGAGTCACAACGTTTTGTGCCGCCTCGAACGGGTCATGCGTGAGCTTGACTATCCCGACAAATTTACTCATAATTCAAGTCTCGGCAAAGCCTCCAGATGCAGTTAAGTCCAAGCCGGAAACCCTCTTGGACGGCGCCGGGTCCACGTGAATCGCAGCTGTTGGGCTACCGCAATTACCGATAGCCAACAGCCAATAGCCAAGAGCTGCCGTTATGAGCACCGCCATAGAATCGCTGGTCAACCGGGAATATCAGTACGGCTTCGTCACGGATGTCGAGGCCGATACGATCCCGCGCGGGCTCAACGAAGACATCGTGCGCGCCATCGCGGCGAAGAAGAACGAGCCCGAATGGATGGTCGAGTGGCGGCTGAAGGCGTACCGCCGCTGGCTCACCATGACCGAGCCACACTGGTCGAACGTGAGCTACCCCGCGATCGATTACCAGGACATGATCTACTACTCGGCGCCGAAGAGCGTGAAGCCGCTCGCGTCGCTGGACGAGGTCGATCCCGAGCTGCTGCGGACGTACGAGAAGCTCGGCATATCGCTCACCGAGCAGAAGATGCTGGCCGGAGTCGCGGTGGACGCGATCTTCGACAGCGTCTCGGTGGGGACGACGTTCAAGGAAGAGCTCGGCAAGCAGGGGATCATCTTCTGCTCGTTCGGTGAGGCGATCCAGAATCATCCCGACCTCGTGCAGAAGTACCTCGGCACGGTCGTTCCGCACAGCGACAATTTCTTCGCCGCGCTCAACGCCGCGGTCTTCAGCGACGGCTCGTTCTGTTACGTACCGAAGGGCGTGAAGTGCCCGATGGAGCTGTCCACCTACTTTCGCATCAACGCCGCCGACACCGGCCAGTTCGAGCGCACCCTGATCATCGCGGACGAGGGCGCGTCGGTGAGCTATCTCGAGGGCTGCACCGCCCCGAAGCGGTCGGGCAATCAGCTGCACGCCGCCGTCGTGGAGCTCGTCGCGCTGGACAACGCGTCCATCAAGTACAGCACCGTGCAGAACTGGTACGCGGGCGACGCCGAAGGCGTGGGCGGGATCTACAACTTCGTGACCAAGCGCGGGAAGTGCGTGGGCGTGAACTCGAAGATCTCGTGGACGCAGGTGGAAACCGGCTCGGCGATCACGTGGAAGTACCCGAGCGTGATCCTGCAGGGCGACAACTCCACGGGCGAGTTCTACTCGGTCGCGGTGGTCAACAACCGGCAGCAGGCGGACACCGGCACGAAGATGATCCACATCGGGAAGAACACGAAGAGCACGATCATCTCGAAGGGAATCTCGGCGGGCCGGGGGAACAACAGCTATCGCGGGCAGGTGAAGGTGATGCCGCGCGCCACCGGCGCGCGCAACTACACCCAGTGCGACTCGATGCTCATCGGCAACGAGTGCGGCGCGCACACCTTCCCATACATCGAGGTGCAGAACGACTCGGCGATCGTGGAGCACGAAGCGTCCACGTCGAAGATCGGCGAGGACCAGATATTCTACTGCAAGCAGCGCGGGCTGAACGCGGAGCACGCGATCTCGATCATCGTGAGCGGATTCTGCAAGGAAGTCTTTCAGAATCTGCCGATGGAATTCGCCGTGGAGGCGCAGCAGCTTCTCGGCATCTCGCTCGAGGGATCGGTCGGATAGCGACAGACCGGCTCCGCTCTCCGCGGAGCTCCGTACGAGCGAACAACCAACAACGGAAATGAGTCGTGCTTGAGATAAAAGGACTGCGCGCCAACATCGGCGAGAACGAGATACTGAAGGGTGTGGACCTCACCGTGCGGAAAGGCGAGGTGCACGCCATCATGGGGCCGAACGGCTCGGGCAAGAGCACGCTCGCGCAGGTGATCGCGGGGCACCCGGCCTACGAGATCACCGCCGGCTCCGTGACGTACGACGGGCAGGACCTGCTCGAGATGGAGCCCGAGGAGCGCGCGCAGGCGGGGATCTTTCTCGCGTTCCAGTATCCGGTGGAGATTCCCGGAGTCACCAACGCGTACTTCCTCCGCTCGGCGTACAACGCCATCCGCAAGGCGCGCGGGGAGGACGAGGTGGATCCACTCGAGTTTCTCGACGTGATGGAAGAGAAGATGAAGCTCGTCGACATGGATCCGGCGATGCTCAACCGCTCGGTCAACGCGGGATTCTCCGGCGGCGAGAAGAAGCGGAACGAGATCGTGCAGCTCGCCGTGCTGAATCCGCGGCTCGCGATCCTCGACGAGACGGACAGCGGTCTCGACATCGACGCGCTGCGGATCGTCGCGGACGGCGTCAACAAGCTGCGCGGCCCGGAGAAGTCGGCCATCGTCGTGACGCACTATCAGCGGCTGCTGAACTACATCGTCCCCGACTACGTCCACGTGCTCGCGGGCGGGCGGTTCGTGCGGTCGGGCGGCAAGGAGCTGGCGGTGGAGCTGGAGGAGCACGGCTACGACTGGATCCAGTCGCACGCGCCGGAGACGGCGGGAGCGGGAAGCCGGGCGTGACCCAGCCGGAGACCGCGGTAGCGCACTACCTGGAAGCCTTCGACGGCATCGACGGCGGCGAAGCGGACCGCATTCGCGAGCTGCGGCGGGCCGGCATGGACCGGTTCGTCGCCCTCGGCTTTCCGACGATGAAGAACGAGGACTGGCACTACACCAGCGTCGCCCCGATCGCGACGCGCTCGTTCGACAGAACGTCCTTTCCCAGCACGGTCCCCTCGACCGATCTCGATCCCTTCCTGTTCGACTCCCCCGAGTGGCCGAGGCTGGTGTTCGTGGACGGGTGGCTGGCGCCCGAGCTGTCGAACGTTCCGCCGCGCGCGGGGATCGACGTCTCCAACCTTCGCCCCTCGCTCGTCGACGGGTCGGTGGACGCGGCGCTGCTCGGCACGATCGCGGATCACGATACGGTCGGCTTCACCGCGCTCAACACGGCGCTGATGCAGGACGGCGCGGTGATCCGGATCGGCGCGAACGTGGAGCTGGAGACGCCAATCCATCTCGTGTTCGTCTCCGCGCAGCCGGTTCCGTTGGCCGCTTCGTTCCCGAGAAATCTGGTCGTGCTCGAGCGCGGCGCGCGGGCGAGCGTGATCGAGAGCTACTTCGGGCTGCGGGACGAGAGCTACCTGACCGTTCCGGTGACGGAGATATCACTCGGTGAAGGCGCGCGACTGGAGCACGTCAAGGTGCAGAACGAGAGCGCGGTCGCCTTTCACGTCGGCACCATCGAGGCGGTGCAGCAGCGCGGCAGCGAGCTGCACTCCTTCTCGTACGCCGCGGGCGCGGAGCTCTCCCGCACGAACGTGTACACCGTGCTCAATGGACCCGGCTCGTCCTGCACGCTGAACGGTATGTACATGGTGTCGGGGGTGCAGCACGTGGATCACCAGACGCGGATCGTGCACGCGCAGCCGAACACCACCAGCCGCGAGATCTACAAGGGCATTCTCGACGGGCGCTCGCACGGCGTGTTCAACGGCAAGGTGTACGTGCGGCCGGAAGCGCAGAAGACGGACGGCAAGCAGAGCAACAACAACCTGCTGCTGTCGGATCACGCGCGCGTCGACACCAAGCCCCAGCTCGAGATCTTCGCCGACGACGTGAAGTGCACGCACGGCGCCACGGTGGGCCGGCTGGACGAAGTGGCCCTGTTCTACATGAAGAGCCGCGGACTGGACGCGGAGCAGGCGCGCACGCTGCTGATCTACGCCTTCGCGGCGGACGTGCTCGAGACGATTCCGGTGAAGCCGGTCCGCGACGCGCTCGAGGCCGCCGTGTTCGCGCGCGTTCGCGGAGAGGAGCTGCAGCTCACGAGCGAGTAACGCCGGCCGCCGCCGCCGGCGGCTGCATTCAGCCTCGCGTGAACACGAAGAACGCGACCGCCAGGGCCAGCACCGCCAGCAGGATCCACGTTCTGGTGGCAGTGGATAGCCGCGCCACCCTGTTCTCGCCGGTCCGCAGCAGCGGCACGCGAATCGTGCTGCGCTTGCTGTCGGGGTCCGATTCCGGATGCCTGCCGTTGCTCACAACGGTGAAGCCGGTGGGCAGCGGGGCGGACGTGAACGTGAGCTTCGCGGTTCCGATCGTGATCTGATCGCCGGGCTCGAGCTTGCGCGGGTTGACGACCGCCTCCCCGTTGACGCGGGTACCCGTCGGGCCAAGGCTCTCGAGAATGGCATCGTCACCTTCCAGCATCACCCGCGCGTGAGTGCGTGACACCGTCGGCTCCCGCAGGACTATGTCGCTCTCCGCGTCGCGACCAACCGTAAACATGGGCTGGCGCAGAGGATAGGCGCGTCGCTCGAAGTGGTGGACCAGGTAACGTTCGGGCATTTCGGTGGGAACCTCCGCCGGAATGACGACCGGCTGCTTACATGCGTTTCATCGACCGCAAGAATCGCGTCAGTTCGCATATTGCGATGCGCCTGCACCCGCGTACATTCGCGGGACGCGAGCCTGCTACGCGCTGAAAATGGGCCCGGAACGGCTTGTGCAGCGCCTGCGACGCGATAAGCTGCATGTAGCGGAAGCGAACAGCTCTTGCTCCAGAGAGCGACTGGACCCGGCAAATCACCCGATTCGGAGGCGTGTTACATGGCAACCAAGCTCGACAAGACCATCAAGCGGGAGCTGGAGCTCGACGGCAAGGCCTACATGGTCGCGATCTCCCCGGAAGGCGTCAAAGTCACGCAGAAGGGATTTCGGAAGGGCCAGGAGCTGAGCTGGCGGAGCATCATCAGTGGCGACGCGTCGCTGAACGAGGATCTCAACGTCAGCGCCGACGCGACGAATCCGCAGTTCTAAGAAGTGACTAGTGACTAGTGACTAGTGACTAGTCACTAGTCACCCCTTCTAGGGTGACGGGGAGTCGGAGAGGTGCTCGTGCACTATCACCCACTCCCCGTTCTTCTTGGCGAAGACCGCCGTCCACGCGCCGCCGATCACGTGCGGCTGGCCGCTGGGAGTCAGGTGCGGCACGCGGTAAGTCGTAGTCATTACAGCCGAGTTGGGCGACAGCACGTCCACCTGCATCGTGGTCCACTCCCACTTCGGGTCCCGCATGTTGCGGCCGACGTAGTTCCAGAACTGCCGGATCGCGGCTTCCAGTGAGTCCCGCGTGGTTGTGACCGCGCCACCGGACGCCGAGTAAACCGGGCCTTCGCGCGGGTACAGGCTCAGCATCCCCGCGAGCACGTCGCTGGCTCCCAGATCGTAGGCCCCCTTCACGCGCTGCTCGATCGTCGTCGCGATCGTCCGGCGCTCGTCGGCGGTCAAGCCGGTATCGGCGCCCCGGTCGCAGGCGAGCACCATCCCCGCCGCCATGCAGGGCAGGACGAGCTGCCGCGGGAGCGCGATTCTGGTCATTCGGGTGTCCTCGCTTCGCGACACGGGATGTCTCTGCTGTTGGACAACATAGGAGGTTATGGCGCCCGTGAGAGGGTGAACCAGGGGTGTGCCAGTTGCACCTGGCGCGATCGAATTGCAGCGCGAGTGCCGTACATGCCGTACCGGTTCGCGCAGGAGACAATATGTATCGCGCATTGAAAGTCATCGTGTCGTGCGGAGCGGTGCTCGTGGCCGGTTGCGGCGACAGCTCGCGCATACCCGCCGAGCTCCAGAAGGATCTCGCGCTCGCCTCGGCGGACGCGGATCTGCAGCTCGCGTCGCGGGCCACGGACCAGACCAGCATCGTCGGACTGGTGGAGCGGATCACGCCGCCGGCCAGGGCGGTGGCGAAGTCGACCCGCGCCCCGCGCCCGCGCCGCTCGCCTGCGCCGCAGATCACAGCCGACGTGCAGCCGGAGACCGAGATCGTCGAGCAGCCCGAGGTGGCCGCGGTCGAGGAGCCGATGCCTTCTCCCGAGCTCGTCGTGGAGGCGCCCGTAGAGATCGCGGCGTCCACCCGCCCACGGGCGGCCGAGCCCGCAGTCGGCGGCTCCGGTACCGGCAGCCGTGGCACGGACTGGGGGACGATCATCGGAATCGCGGGGACCGTCGTGCTTCGTGGCGGTGACGTCGGGGAGGACCGCTGCATTCCGCCGGGTGCCGGCCGCGGTCGTACGCCGATCGCGATCAACGACCGCTTCCCGCCCAGAACGCGCGGCACTGGTCGGGTGACGATGGGCGACCGAAGCGGTCGGATGGGCGGAACCCGTCCGGTGGTTCGCAGCGCCCCCGCGCGGCCGCGGGACGTGGCGACCCGGCCGACCTCGTCGCCTTCGTCCAGGATCCGGCCGATGCCCAGCGGCGGCACATCGGGGACGAGCAGCAACGTCCGCGAAGGGCGGACCGCGGCGAACGGCGATCTCCAATAGACGGAACAGCAGCAATGAAAACGCGGCCCTCGTGGCCGCGTTTTTTTTGCGCGAGCCCGCATGGAAAATCCCTGATCTCTCTTCGAAAGCCGGTATATTCGTATGAGACAGGGGTGCCTTCACTGGCTGAGAGAGTCCCTCATAACCTGATCCGGCTAGTACCGGCGTAGGGAGTCAACATGATCGCAGGATCGAACGGGACCGGCGCCGCCCGGACCCAGATGCATTATGCGCGGCAGGGCGAGATCACCGACGCGATGCGATTCGTCGCGGAGCGCGAAGACCTGGAGGCCGAGCTGGTTCGCGCTGAAGTCGCGCGGGGGCGGCTGATTATTCCGGCCAACGTCCACCACCTCGCCGGCGCGCTCGAGCCGATGTGCATCGGCAAGGTCTCGGGCGTGAAGATCAACGCCAACATCGGCAATTCCGCGGTGAGCTCCGATGTCGGCGGCGAGCTGGAGAAGCTCCGCACGGCGATCAAGTACGGCGCCGACACGGTCATGGATCTGTCGACCGGCGGCAACATCGACGCCATCAGGCAGGCGATCATCGCCGCGTCGCCGGTGCCGATCGGGACGGTGCCGATCTATCAGGCGGTGCAGCAGGAGAAGGAGCTCGAGGAGCTTACCGCCGAGGATTTCCTGGAGATGATCGAGCACCAGGCGCGGCAGGGCGTGGACTACATGACGATTCACGCCGGCATCCTGCTCGAGCATCTCGCGCTGGTGCACGGCCGCGTCACCGGAATCGTGAGCCGCGGCGGCTCGCTGCACGCCGTGTGGATGATGGCCCATCGCAAGCAGAACCCGCTGTACGAGCGGTACGACGACATCCTCGACATCCTCCGGCAGTACGACGTGACGATCTCGCTCGGCGATTCGCTGCGGCCCGGATCGATCGCCGATGCGAGCGATCGCGCGCAGTTCGCCGAGCTCGAGACGCTGGGCGAGCTGACCCGGCGCGCGTGGGAGCGCGACGTGCAGGTGATGGTCGAAGGCCCCGGCCACATCCCGATGCACCAGATCGAGATGAACGTGCGCAAGCAGAAGGAGATCTGTCAGGAGGCGCCGTTCTACACGTTGGGCCCGCTGGTCACGGACATCGCGCCGGGATACGACCACATCACCAGCGCCATCGGCGCCGCGATGATCGGCTGGTACGGCGCCGACATGCTGTGTTACGTCACCCCGAAGGAGCATCTCGGGCTGCCGAACGCGGAGGACGTGCGCAACGGCGTGATCGCGTACAAGATCGCCGCGCACGCCGCCGACGTCGCGCGCGGACGCAAAGGCGCGCGCGACCGAGACGACGCGCTGTCACGCGCGCGGTACGAGTTCGACTGGAACGAGCAGTTCCGGCTGAGCCTCGATCCGGAGCGGGCGCGCGAGTACCACGACGAAGCGCTCCCCGCGGAGTACTTCAAGAGCGCGGAGTTCTGCGCGATGTGCGGGCCGAAGTTCTGCTCGATGCATCACTCCAAGACCATCGAGGAAGGACTCGCGGCGCTCGCGCGCGAGCAGGCCTTGGTGACCGCAGAGGCGTGATTCGGCTGGATCGCGCTGCGCAGTCAGGGCGTGCTGTGCCGTCCTCGGCACCTATCCCGCCCGCTCGTTCGAGCGGGCACCCGCGCTAAGACGGTGCCTCAGACGGCACAGCACGCCCTGACCTCCAGCCCTTCTCTTCGGATCGCGCGCACGGCGGTGTGCATCCTCGCGCTCGCCGCGTGCGGGCCGACGCTCCAGCCGCTCACACCCCGCGGGCCCGTGCCGGCCTCGGTGGACATCCGCGATCCCGAGACGGCTCCCGTGCCGGCCGCGACGCCCGCGATGGCTGCGGCGGCCGCGCGGGCCGACGCCGAGTACTTCGACGAGAAGCCGCTCATGGTGCCGGTGGCGGACGTCGCGCCGTCGGCGCTGCGGGACTCGTACAACTCGGCCCGATCGGGCGGGCGCGCACACCGGGCGCTAGACATACCCGCCCGCCGCGGGACGCCTGTCCTCGCCGCGGTCGACGGCACGATCCTCAGCTTGCGGCAGAACACGCTCGGCGGAACGACGCTGTACCTCGTGGATGCCGATCGGAGATTCGTGTACTACTACGCCCACCTCGACCGGTACGCCGACCGGATCTCCGCGGGAGTCGAGGTCCGCCAGGGACAAATCGTCGGATTCGTCGGAACGAGCGGCAACGCTCCGCGCAACTTTCCGCATCTTCACTTTCAGGCATTGCGCGTGGACCCGCGCCGGCGCGACTGGTGGAATGGATCGCCGGTCGACATCCGCGCCCACTTTCAGATCGCGGGCCGGGAACGCGCCCTGTGAGCGCGCGAGTATCATTCGGCGGACGCACCGGGGGCCTGGCACGATGAAAGGGAAGGATCGGGCGACACTCCGCGCGGAGGCACACCATCTCGATCCCGCGGTTCACATCGGCGGGCAGGGGATCAACGACGCGCTGATCGCATCGCTGCAGGACGTCTTGCGCACCCGCGAGCTGGCAAAGGTGAAGATCGGCAAGGGCACCGACCTCAAGGCCAGGGAAGCCGCCGAGGTGCTGTCCAAACGGACGCGCTCGGAAGTCGTGCAGGTGATAGGCCGCACGCTCACGCTCTACAGGTTCAACCCCGAGCTGCACGAGTGATTCTTCCGCCCAGGCCGCGGTCGAGCGTTGAGCGGCGTCGGCGCGGGGCCTATTATTCGTCCTACGGTGGTCTCCACGCGTCAACCCACGAATGCCCTACATAATAACCGAAGCCTGCAAGGACACCAAGGACAGAGCGTGCGTCGACGTCTGTCCCGTCGACTGCATTTACGAAGGTCCGGAGCAGCTGTACATCCATCCGGACGAGTGCATCGATTGCGGCGCGTGCGAGCCGGAGTGCCCCGTGACCGCGATCTTCCCTGAAGAAGACGTGCCCGCGAACATGAAGGAGTACATCCAGATCAATCGCGACGTCTTCAAGAGCGGCACCCCGCCCGGCCGCCCGCAGCGCTAGTCGGCGGTCTCGGCGTACGCGCGACGATTGACGCCCGCGCGTGCCCGCGAGACGAGGGTGATCGCTGTCCCGCTACGCTCGCTACGCGCGCAAACTGCGCGCGCTAACACGCTCGCTTCGAGGACACCCCGGCAGCACGCGACCGGCGTACCAGGCCGCACTCAGGCGTAGTTCAGCGCGCTGAGGAATTCCCCGAGCACGTGGTTGAACGCCGCGGGCTTTTCGAGATTGCTGCAGTGACCGGCGCCCGGGATCACCTCCAGCCGGCTGCCCGGGATCGCCGCGTGCATCGCGCGCGATTCCTTGACCGGAGTCAGCGCGTCCTCTTCGCCGACGATGATCAGTGTCGGCACGTCGATCGTCGGTAGAAGCTCGGTCGAATCCCGACGGTCCATCATCGCCTGGAGAGCGCCGATTATCCCTTCGACCGGCGCGCCGGCCAGCATCTGATGCAGTCCGTTCACGAGCGCCGGATTCTGCGCGCGCGTGGTCGCTCCCACCATCCCGCTGATCTGCGCGTTCGCCACGGCGCCCGGCCCGCTTTCCCGCGCCAGCGCGATGAGCTCCAGCCGCTTGCGCCGCGTCTCCGGCGAATCCGCGCCGGGACGCGTGTCCGCGAGCACGAGCGCCCGCACCAGCTGCGGCTTCGCGCGCCAGATGGCGAACGTCACGTAGCCGCCCATCGACAGTCCGCCCACGACCGCGCGCTCGATTCCGAGATTCTCCAGCAGCCCGACGACGTCTTCCGCGTACTGCTCCATCGAGTACGGTCCTTCGCGACCCGACTCCCCGAAGCCGCGCAGATCCGGCGCGATGCAGCGCCCGTGCTCGATGAGCGCGCTGGTCTGCGGAGCCCAGAGCGAGCGGTTGTGCGGAAAGCCGTGCAGCAGGACGAATGGAAAACCCGCGCCGACCTCGTCGTACGCTACGGTGAGGCCGTTAGGGAGCGTCGAGACATCGGCCATCGAATGTCAACCAGAAAAGGGTGGGGCCGTCCTGCCCGCGTGCGCACGCGAGCGCGGCGACGAATGCCTTGGCGCTGTACGTCGAGTCCAACCGGATGCCGTACGATTCGTGCAACAAGCCGGCCGCGTCGTCCGCGCCGGGAAGCGGCCGGCCGTACGCTCCACCGTACACGTCGTGCACGACGCGGACCATTCCGCGCGGCACGCGCGCTACCTGCTCGCCGGTGACGCGCATGATCAGCTTCCGCGCGCCGCGCACGAGCGCTGCCACGCGCCGCTTGTTCGCCGCGATCCGGGGCGCGACCCGCGCGCCGATCACTTCGATGTCGAGGCCGGCTATGGCGAACCCGAGCGCGAGGCCGGCGGCGGTGCCGCCGCTGCCAAGCGGGAGCACCACGCGCGCCGGCGAGGGCAGGGCGCCGGCCGCGATCTGCTCCGCCAGCTCCAGACCGGCATTTACCTGCGCCAGAGCTCCGAGCGGAGTGCTGCCTCCGAGCGGCACGTAGTGCACGCGATGCCGCAGCCGGTACGCCGTCGCGCGCGCGATCGCGAACACCGCGTTGGCGGAGACGGGCCCGGCCGCTTCGCGCGCGATCAGCTCCGCCACCCGCTCCGCGCCCGGGTTCATGTCGTGCTTCCAGCGCATCGCGATGGTGCTCGCGCCGATTGCGCGGGCATGCGTTGCGGTGGCGAGCACGTGCGTCGATCCCTTCCCCCCGATCGTGAGCACGGTGTCGCCCGGGCGCACGTCACCCAGCAGAAACTCGAGCGACCGCGCCTTGTTCCCGCCGAACACGTCGGCGTTGAGATCGTCGCGCTTGAGCCAGAGTCGCGGATGCACGGCGGCCGCGCTCATGACGGGAGACGGGAGCGCGCAGAGGCGGACGCGGGGAATGGCTCGCAGCGCGGGAAATCTTCGATAGAGCGCGATGTCCGGACCGGCGGGGGCCGTCACTAGATTCCTCGCACACTCAAATGACCGTGCCCAACGATCCCAAGACCGTGCCCGCGGCTCCGGCGCGCGTCCGCCACGACGCGCTGTACGTCGACACTCCCGCCGCGGCCGAGCGGCTCATGGGGTCGATCGGACGCGTCGACCGGATCGCCATCGACACCGAGGGCGCCAGCTTTCACAGGTTCGTCGACAGAATCTATCTGATCCAGATATCGACGCGCGACGTCACCGCGGTGATCGATCCGCTCACCGCCGGCGACCTTCCCGGGCTCGGCGCGGTCCTCGCGGACCGGGGCATCGAGGTCGTGCTGCACGACGCGGACTACGACCTCCGGCTGCTGCACCAGGATTACGGCTGGCATCCTACCAACATCTTCGACACGCGCGTCGCCGCGCAGCTTCTGGGAATTCCCGCGTTCGGGCTGGGCGCGCTGCTCGAGAGGTATCTCGGGATCAAGCTCGAGAAGAAGCACCAGCGCGCCGACTGGTCCATGCGGCCGCTGCCGCAGGGCATGCTCGAGTACGCGCAGGAGGACACGCGGTATCTGCTGGAGCTCCGCGACCTGATCGGGACCGATCTCGAGCGTCTCGGAAGAATGGATTGGGCGCGCGAGGAGTTCGAGCTGCTGGAGGGAACGCGCTGGGCCGCGGAGGACGAATCGCTCGCATTCATGCGCATAAAGGGAGCACGTGACCTCACGCGGCGCGAGCTGGCCGTGCTGGGCGAGCTGGCGCACTGGCGGGACGCGACGGCAGCGGAGCTGGACCGGGCGGTATTCCGGGTGATGGCCAACGAAGTGCTGCTGGAGCTGGCGAGAACCGCGCCGACGCGGGAGGACCAGCTGCTGGGCATCAAGGGGATGCCGCGCTCGCTGGCGCAGCGGGCCTCGCGCGAGATTCTCGCCGCGGTGTCGAGAGGAATGGCGCTCCCCGAGGACAAGCTGCCCAGGTACCCCAAGGCCCCGCGCTGGCAGAAGGACCCGGACTTCGACCGGCGCGCGACGCTCATCAAGGGAGCGCGGGACACCGCGGCGAAGCGCCTGCAGCTGGATCCCGGTGTGCTGTGCTCGCGTGAGCGGCTGGAGGCGGTGGCCCGCCGGAACCCCGCCAGCATGGAGGAGCTCGCCGAAGTTCGCGAGCTGAGAAAGTGGCAGGCGAAGGAGCTGGGTCCGGACTTTCTGCGAGCGCTACAGCCCTAGATAAGCGCGCACCCGCGGCTCGATCCTGTCCGGCGTCCAGAAGGGCGTCCACACGATGTTCGTCTTGACCTGCTCGACGCCCTCGATCGCGCCCACCTCCCGCTCCACGCTGCTCACGATCTCGGGGCCGGATGGGCATGCCGGCGACGTCAGCGTCATGTCCACGCTCACCGTGGAGCCATCCACGCGGACCCCGTATAGCAGTCCGAGATCGATGATGTTGAGGTGCAGGTCGGGATCCTTGACGCGGCGAAGCGCGAGCTTGACCTGTTCCTCGCTGACGGCTCCCTCGTTCGGGCCTGGCGTCGCGCTGTCCGCCGACGCGGGCTCGTCGCTCACCCGCTTCTCCCGGCGCTCTTCGCTCGCGCGCTCGAGGTGGATGTGCGCTTCTTCGCCGCCGCCACCGCGCGCTCTCTCGCCCGCCGGGCAGCGGCACGCTTCCGCGCTGCCGCGGCAGCCGCAGCGCGCGCCTTGCGAGGATCGGTATTCCAGCCGATGCGCCGGTCGGCGCGGAAAGCGGTCGGCATCTTCATCGCGCCGCGCGGTCCGTCGATCACGGCGAGCACCGCGGCGTCCGACAGGTCAGCCCGCACGTCGGAGATGACCCGGCCGGGATAGCGCGCCTTCGCGGCGTGCACCCGGTTCGTGAGCAGAATGACGAACATCTGCCGGTCCGGATCGATCCACAGCGACGTGCCGGTGAAGCCGGTGTGGCCGTACGCGCGCGGCGTGAGGTACCTGCCCGAGCCGTAGTCGCCGTCGGCCGTGTCCCAGCCGAGCGCGCGATGGCCCGCGGTGCGACGCGTGAACAGCGCCACCGTAGTGTCCGCGAATATGCGGACTCCGTCGTACGCGCCGCCGTCCAGCATCATCTGCGCGAAGACCGCGAGATCGGAGGCAGTGCTGAACAGGCCCGCGTGTCCCGCGACGCCGCCCAGGGCGTGCGCGTTCTCGTCGTGCACCTGACCGTGGATCGGATAGCCGCGCGGCGATATCAGCTCGGTCGGCGCCACGCGGTACCGGAGCGAATCGGCCGGACGAAAGAACGTGTTGTGCATCCGGAGCGGCCCGTACACGCGGTTGTGCAGGAAGACGTCGAGCGGCTGTTGCGAGACGGCCTCGGCGATGAAGCCGAGCATGTCCGCCCCGAGGTCGGAGTACAGGTACTTCCTGCCGGGGATGTCGCGCACGCGCGTGGACAGCACCATGGCGCGCGCCTGTTCCGGCGTGCTGGATACGCGCCACAGATCGCGAGCCGCGGGGAGCCCGGAGCGGTGTGTCAGGAGATCATTTACGGTGACCATATCGTTGAGCCCGCCCGTGAACTGCGGCAAATAGCGCGTAACGGGGGCGTCGAGCTTGATCTTGCCGTCGTCGTACAGCGCCATGATCGCCGCGGTCGTGCCGACGACCTTGGTGAGCGAGGCGACGTCGTAGATGCTCGTGTCCGGGCTCACAGAGTTGCTCTCGGGGCCCCAGCTGAGGCGACCGAAGCCGCGCTGAAGGACCACGGCGCCCCTCCGGCCGACCACGACCGCCGCGCCCGGGTAGCCGCCGGCGTCGATTCCGCGCGTGACTATCCGCTCGACGGACTCGAGCCTTCCGGCCGACATTCCCACGGCCGACGGCTTTTTCGCGGGCAACCCGTCACTAGCTGACGCCAGCCCGAGCACGGTTACGACGATCCTGAGCAAGGAAACTCCGAAAAAAGAGCCGCGCACTCCGTGCCGGCTGACCGGGTGGAACGGTCGCCAGTCCGCAGTGCCTCTATATCCTACCTTTAGACGCGCCTCGGGGTTCCGGGGAAACTCTCCCGGAGTCCGGGGTGACACATAGTACAGCACTCGATGACGGCCGACCAGCTGATTTTGAAACGGGCTCGTGCTGGCGACGAGGAAGCCTTGCGCACCCTCTGGAGCCAGCACTCCCCGCATATCGACGCCGTAGTGCGCCGGTTGTGCGGGGACGCGGAGCTTGCCGCCGACATCGCGCAGGAGGTCTGGATCCAGATCTTCCGCGCGCTCCCGGGCTACCGCGGCGAGGCCCAGTTCGGGACGTGGGCGCACCGGATCGCAGTCAACCGCACGCTGAACGCGCTCCGCAAGGTCCGGCGCATCGAGAAGTGGGAGGTCGACATCACCGACGACTCCGCCGCCACCGAGATGGATTCGGAGCGCGGATTCCTGGCGGAATCGATCGACGACGCGATGCAACAGCTGTCGCCGTGTGCGCGCACGGTGTTCGTCCTGCACGACGTGGAGGGATACACGCACGAGGAGATAGCGAGCCGGCTCGGCATCACGTCCGGCGGCTCCAAGTCGCAACTGTTCAAGGCGCGTGCGAAACTTCGCCGGCTTCTCGCGCACGTTATCGACGATACCTGGCCGGCGAGGAATGGGAGTCATGCTGCATCTGCCTGCTGATCGACTGATAGAGCTCGGCGAAACCGAGCCGACCAACACCGAGCTGGCGCACCTGGGCGCGTGCTCCGAGTGCGAGCGCGAGCGCCAGGCGTACCGCGCGCTGCGCGCGCTCGCTGCCGCCGAAAGCGGGGGTGCCGCCGCGCCGCTGACGTCGTGGGACTCGCTGAGCGCGGCGCTGAGAGACGAAGGACTACTCACGCGCGCGGCCGCTCCGTTTCTGACTCTGGCCCCGCCGGGCACGCCCGTCGTGGCGCGGCCGCGCCG
>JANLGX010000022.1 GCA_024654005.1 Gemmatimonadaceae bacterium
ACCAGGATCCCTCGGATCCGGACGGCGACATCACAGCGTTGCAGAACATCGCGTCGTGGCTGAAGCCAGGGGGCTGGGTGTACCTCGACGTGCCGTTCACGCCCGAAGGGTTCCACGTGAAGGGCACGCGCTACCGTGGGTACGACTTCGAGACGCTGGTGCATCGCTTGAAGCCCGCGAGCCTGCGGTTGGAGCATCTCGGCTACGTCGCGTCCGATCAGTGCCGGGCGTGGCTGCCCGAGACGCCGACCGAGCCGATGACGCGCGACCCGAAGCATCCCTACTACTACGCGGCGATGCTGTTGGAGAAGCCGAAGTGAGCCACGTTGACGCATTGTTGTGCCCTCGGTGCGGATCTCCTGCGTATGCCGTGTCGGACGAGGGGGACTTCATCTGCGAACGGGACAAGGCAGGCACGAGCAATCCTTGCGCACCCGATCCGTCGTACCCGTTCATCACCCCGTTGCGCGCGAGCCAATTGAATACCGATGAGTTGGTACGGCTGCGCCTTGAGAACCATCGGTTGTTGCACGAAATCGAGCGGCTTACCGCGCTACTGGAGAAGCCGAAGTGATCAGCAGGCGGGCTCTGTTCGCGGCGTTGGCTGGCGTTCCATTAGCCGCTCCCTTTGCGGCCAAGGCGGTGGCGGCGCGTGAGGCGACGGAGTTCGGCATCGGGATGGTTATCACGCCGGAAGAGCTCAAGGATGCCATCGAACGCGGGTGTGCCGATACCGAAGTCGGCAAGTACTTCCACTGGCTACTGTTCAGCGCCGGCTATGTTGCGCAGAAGCGCAACCTGACATTTGCCCGCTCGGTTAATCAACCGGCCGAATACGACGATCCGGCCATTGTGGTGAAGGTGGAGTTTGCGGGCTATCCGGAGAAACCGAAGTGAAGCGGGACCCTCACGCCACACTGGGCGCGACGCTGGACGCACAGGTGGACGCAAAGCTGACCGAGCTACAGGGCGAGCTCGCGCGGGTGAGTAAGGCGCGCCAAGTGGAGATCGACGGCCTGACGCAGGCGATTGCGCGGCTCCAGGCGGTCAAGGCGCGGCTCACGCCGCAGGTCGTGGCGCTCATCACCGACCTGCATCATGCGGGGCTCGCGTGAGCGGCTTCTCCCTCGCGGATCTCATCACCCGCTGTCGCTTGGCGTATGAGCGGATGGGGACCAAGAACCCGCACCGCGAACTGATTCAGGAGTGCGCGGTGGTTATGCACACGATGGCCGTACGGCTGGCGGCACTGGAACGCGAAGCGGCCGACAAACCGAGAATCATCCTCCCCGGCTAGCGAGTAGAAGAAGGTGGCACCCACGACTGAGCGACCCAAGCCGTTCGACGTCAAGCTCAAGGGCATTACCCGCGACGAGCTGGGCCAGTGGCTCTGTGATGAGATCACGGCCGCCGAGGAGGCGCGCGGCCACCTACCGGAGGAGATCCAATACTGGTGGCGGCTGTACGAGCAGGCCCGCACGCGGCTCGCGAGTAACCAGCCGTGGCCCGACGCGGCCGATCTCACCAGTTACCTGGGCGCCGAAAAAGTGGATGCGCTGCACGCGCGGATGCTCCGGACCATCTTCACGGAGCCGGTCTGGGTGGTGGAAGGCTGGGGTGAGGCGGCCAAGCGGGCGCCGGTCGCGGAGGAGTTCCATCAGTGGGCGCTGGAAGATGAGCGGCTGCAGTCCTACATCGACAAGGCGTTGCTCAACTGCCTGATCGAGCCGGCCGGCATCCTCGAGGTGATGGAGGATACGGCCACTCGACGCGTGCGCAAGACGATACTCGCGGCGTTAGAGCTCGCCGATAACGGGATGGGGATGCAGGCGCCGGTGTTTGGGGAGGACAACCAGCCCAAGTTCGCGGTGGGCGCGGACGGGAAGTATCAGGAGGTCGACGGCGCCGACGAGCAGACCCCGAGCGCGAAAGTGGAGATCGACTCGCCCGAACCGATGCGCATCGGACCCGCCTACCGGGTGATCCCGTATGTGGATTTCCTGACCATGCCCGCGCATGCCAGAGACAAACGCGAGGTGTGGGGGTTTGCGAAGCGCTTCTGGCGGCGGGTGCCGGAATTGGAGGAAACCGCCAAACGCGGCATCTACGACAAGGCCGCTGTGGAGTTGGTCGGGAAGGAGAACGAGCGCGAGACGACCCCGGCGATGCAGTACGCCGGACTCCAGGTACCCACCCAAGACGGTCCCACCGCACAGAAGGAACTGTTCGAGGTGCTGTTTCTCCGCGATCTCGATGGGCAGGGCGAGCGCTGGTATGTGGCCACGGTGCATCGGCCGTCGCGCGCGATGCTGCGTCTGCAGGCGGACGATCTGGGCGAAGCGCGGTACATCCGGTTTGTGCCGTATCCGCGCCCGGACTCCATCGATGGGTACAGTTTCGTCGGCCACAAGCTGATCACGGTCATCGAGGAGCACACCGCGTGGCGCAACCTCATTGCCGACCGGGCGGCGCTGGTTGCACAGGCCCCGATCAAGATCCTGCAGGGGGCGCTCTACAACCCGCAGGAACAGCCGTGGGGACCGCGGGCGAGCATCTACGTGCGCGATATGAACGAGGTGCAGGCGTTCGACATGCCGGACCTGCCGGCCTCCGTCATCGAGCGCGAGCGGGACATCAAGGACGCGGCCGAACGGGTGGCGGGGATCTCGGACATTGCGCTCGGGACCGAGCCGCAAGGTAATCGCACGCTGGGCGAGCGGCAGATGGTCGCGGGGTACTCGGAAGTCCGCATGGACGCCGTGATCAAGCGGATTCAGGAGTCGATGGAAGAACTCGGCAACGTCCGGAACAGCATCTGGAAGCGCGCGTTGGCCGAGCAGGAGCAGGGCATGGAACTGCCCGCGCAGGTCCAGAGCAGCATCGAGGCGCGCGGGGTGGATGTGCCGACCCTGGCCGATGGGCGGATCACCGCGGCGATGCTCGATGGCCGGCTGCGGTTCAAACCGCGCGGATCGGTCGAGACCGCCGATCTCAATCGCCAGCGGCAGGACTTCACGCAGTGGATCGCGGCGATGGCGGCGCTCTCGAAGAGCAACCCGCTGATCGGCGCGGCCATGGGGACCCCGCAGATGGCGGAAACACTGATGGAGCAGGCGGCGCGGCTCCACCGGATTCCGGATCGGCAATCGCTCGTGCAGGGCGTGCGACAGGCGGCCGCCGCGCAGGCGCAGATGGCGCAACAGCAGGCGATGCAGCAGCAGCAACAGATGGCGATGGGTGGGGCGCCGCCAATGCCGGGCGGGCCGGCCCCTGGTGGGGCGCCGATGGGTGGCCCGCCGATGGATGCGGCGGCGATCCCGCCGGAGGTGGCGGCGTGAGCGATGACGATGAGAGCACTCGTGCGACGTGTCGGGGTCCGGTAGCCAGAATCTCATTCAACGATATGGAGATGGTGACCTACGCCTCGAGCGCCGCCGACGTGTACCCCACGTTCACCGCGACAGACAGCGAAGAGTGGGAAGACAACAACACGATTGTCTTCGCGACCATATTAAGCACGCGCATCGATCCGTACGAAGAAGCGGAGCGGACGAAACAGCGGCTGGTGCGCACCTCGTTCTACACAGCCACCTGTTTTGGTGTGCCACACGGGTGGTTTGCCAGGAACAGGAGTCGCCTGCTGGAATACGTTGCAACGATTTTGCGGGCGGTGAAGGGCGAGCAGCCGTACTGTTCGTGTTCGTGTTGCGACGATGACGATGATTGGGACTAAATGACTCCTGACACGGAGCGCGAGGATCTGGAAGCGCTCATCGCCTCGGCGGGCTGGAAGCGCTTTGCCTTCCATGCCCTCAGCGAGTGGGACAGCAAGTTTGCCGAACACGCGGCGCGCGCCGCCAACATTACGGACGACAAGCTCGCGATCGACCGATTGCGGCAGGTGATTGCCATCCAGCAGGAGGTCAAGCGCTTGCTGGCGTGGCCCGGTGAACGCCTCTCGGCGCTGGCGGGCATCGAGCAGCAACGGGCGCCGAGTTTGAGCCGACGAGGACCCCTATGATGACTCCCCTGCACCATCGCGTGCTGATCCAACCGGATCCGCACCCGACCGAAACCGCGAGCGGCCTGGCGCTGGTCGAGGACTTCGCCCCGCCGGACACCTCCGGCACCATCATCGCCCGGGGGAACGGGCCGCGCTGGGCGCAGGAGATCCGGCGACAGGCGATCCGGGAGTGCCTCGCCTTGGCGACTGAGAACTACGACATGGATCGGGGCTGGTTCGATCTGTTCAAACAGTTTGATGATCTCCTGCTCGCCACGCCGCTGGCCGATCCTGACGTGGCGGTGGGCGACCGCGTGGTGTTCTCCCCGGCAAGCGGGCAGATCGTCGAACTCCAGGACGGACGGTATCTGCTGATGGCCGAGGATGACCTGTTGGCCGTCATCGGGCCGTGCGCGAAAGAGTGAGATGTGAGTGAGGAAGGACTCGTGCGCAAGAAACTTGAAGCTGCTGCGGCGAAACATCGTCGCGGGATGCCAATCAACAACGCTGCTGGCGTGGGTGATTGTCTCAGGCAGCACCGTTCCGCGCTTGGCGCTGCGAAGGGTGCAAAGCTGAATCGCGATTTCATTCATAGCAATGGTTGTGATGGTGGCCTTGATGTTCCTGAGTGTGCGGTGCGAATTGAACTTCGGGTAGTAAAGCGCCTGAACGTCTCCACAGACCGGTGAGCGTTGTTGGATGCGCTCGCGAAGGAGTAATGCGTGAGTGAACCAGGACTCGTGATCGACCCCGACGAACCCGGCGGATCCGCGTCGCCGATTCAGGCCGCCGTCGACGCCGGCCCGCCGGTCATCCCGCTCGACACCGCAGAGGGCACAGAAACCGCCACTGGCACCCCGCCAGACGACGAGGACGACGCGCTCGAAGCCGAAGCCGTCACCGTGCAGGGCGGCAAGTTCGCGCCGCTGGCGGCGATCAAGGAGTCGCGCAAAGCG
>JANLGX010000025.1 GCA_024654005.1 Gemmatimonadaceae bacterium
ACCGATGGTGCCGGATGCCGGGAAACCATTCAGCAGTGCGGGGTTCCAGCCAGGCCGCACAACCGGGGCTCCGGCGGTTACGCGTGAGGCTCGCGTCTATCCGCGTCACAGTCGATCCAGCGGACTCTTCACGCTCAGCGCGCCACGAGTCATGACATGCAGATAAATCATCGTCGTCCTGACGTCCCGATGACCGAGCAGTTGCTGCACCGTGCGAATGTCGTACCCATCTTCGAGCAAGTGCGTCGCGAAGCTGTGGCGGCTATGCCGGATGCGGCATAGGCGTCACTATGCCGGGTCCCGGACTATGCCGAGTGGGTTGGCAATCCAGCCATGTTTTGGCCCTGATCATCGATAGAGACTCGGCATAGTTGGCTCTTTCAATTGCCCCGATGAACGGGGAGAAGGAGCCGATCATGAAGTACATCGTCGATGGCGACATCGTGTTGTCGCACCCGCCGGACGGGCCTCTGGCGGCAGAGATTAAAGCGTTTGCGGAATGGGCCCGCGAGCAAGGATATGCGCGGTATTCGCGATATCGGAAAGTGCTGCTCGCGTCCTGTTTCAGTCGATGGCTCAAGAAGCAGGCCATCCGCCTTCGTGGGATCTCCTCCGAGCACACGTCGCGCTACCTCCGATCCCGGGCGCGACGGGTACGGCGGCGCAAGGGTGACGCAGCGGCGCTGACCGCGTTCCTCGAGTTTCTACGCCGTCGCGACATCCTTCGGGCGGAGCAACAGCCGTCACACCGAGTGACGGCTGTGGAGCGGACGACCCAGGCGTTCGCGCAGTACTTACAGCACGCGCGCGCGCTGGCCCCCGCGACCGTCGTCCATTACCTCCCATTCATCCATCGCTTTCTCACCGACCGGTTCGGCCACGGGCCGGTCAGGTTGTCGCGCCTGCGGGCGCGGGACGTCGCACGATTTGTCCAGCGCCAGGCTCCGCGCGTGCACGTGAAAGAGGCGAAGGTCTTAACCACAGCGCTCCGATCCTTCCTGCACTATGCGCGCGCTCGTGGGGACACCGCGCTGGATTTGGCCGCGGCCGTCCCGTCGGTGGCCAACTGGTCGATGTCGTCGATCCCGCGAGCGATTCCGGCGGAGTCGGTTCGCCGGCTCCTGGCATCGATCGATCGGCGGACCACGAGGGGGCGACGCGACTACGCGATCCTGCTGTTGCTCGCCCGTCTGGGATTGCGCGCGAGCGAAGTGGCGTTGCTCGAGCTGGATGATCTTGACTGGAGCACCGGACAGATCACCGTTCGCGGCAAACGTGGGCGAATCACCGCGCTCCCGTTACCGGCAGACGCTGGCGCGGCGATCGCCGCGTACCTCCGGCACGGCCGGCCGCGCAGCACAAGCCGGCGCGTGTTCTTGCGGGCGCACGCCCCGAATGGTGCCTTTGCCGGCCCCAGCGCCATCGCCTGTGTCGTGAGGTACCGGCTTGAGCGGGCGGGTCTGCCCGCTCCCACGAAGGGCGCGCATCAATTCCGTCACGCCTTGGCGACCCAGATGCTGCACGACGGGGCCTCGCTCACCGAAATCGGTGAGATCTTGAGACATCGCAGTCCCGAGACGACGATGATCTACGCCAAGGTGGATCTTGACGCCTTGCGGACGCTGGCGTTGCCGTGGCCAGGAGGTGCGCGATGACCACCCTGCGATCAGCCGTCCAGCAGTACGTGGCCATGCGCCGCCGCCTGGGCTTTCACCTGAGCGAGGCCGGCAGGCTGTTACCCAAATTCGTCACGTTCATGGAGCAGCACCGGGCCTCGGTCGTGACGACGCCGTTGGCGCTCGAGTGGGCGCAACAATCTCAGACCGTGCAACCGGCGGAGAGGGCCCGCCGCCTGAGTATCGTGCGGATCTTCGCGCGCTATCACCATGCCACCGATCCCCGCACCGAGATTCCGCCGGACGGCATGCTGCCGTATCGTCCGAAGCGGGCGCACCCCTACCTCTACTCGGATGATGAGATCCAGCGTCTGCTCCGCGCAGCCCGCA
>JANLGX010000027.1 GCA_024654005.1 Gemmatimonadaceae bacterium
GCCGCGAGGAACGCTTGGTAGTTGTTCCTGAAGTCCACGCACCCGTCAGCGCCCCAGGCGTAGCACCGGCCCAGGTAGCGCGAGTCCTTCAGATCCCACGTCACGATCTTCTTTGCGCTCGTGTTCGCCGTGATCGTCGTGTCGAGCCAATCAATCCGGGCGCTGTCGGGGCGCATGTCGATGCGCTCGACGTTCGAGAAACGGCTTTGACCCGTCACGGTCGCCGGGCCCATGACAGTCAGGGAGTCGGTAGTCAGGGAATCGGTCTTCAGGGAAGCGATGAACGCCTTGGTGCCTGCCGTCTGGGCAAGTGCAAACCCAACGATGGGCGTTCCGCCAATGTAAAGGCTGTCAGGATGGGCGCGCCCGGTGATGATCTTGTAGCCGTCGCTCAGGGTCACATCGCCGGTGGCCCCGACGCTGAAATGTCCGTTCGGCGTGCCGTCCGATGCGCTCAGTTCCGAGTGCCGATGTAGGGCGTCGGCCATGGAGTCGTCGCGCAGCGTGTTGATGTTGGCCATCGTGCCGGTATACGCCGTGCCGCCCAGCTTCCAGTCGGTCGCCGTCGCCGTGTTCTGCGCCCCGACGAACGTGGACGGACCCACCACGGTCAGGCAGTCAACGCGCACCGTGTCGGCGTCCAGCGTCCCGAGGATCTTGACCGTGACCCCCGGCAGAAAGGTGGCAGGGCCAGCCGCCGTCAGCGAGTCGGTGCGGATGGTGTCGATGTCCGCCATGGCCCGGCGCATCCTCACGCCGGCACTGGCGAAGTCGCTGAAGCTTGCCCCCACAGGGGCCGCGGAGAGGTGCAGGCGTGTTGCGCGGATGGCCACGGCGTTCAGCGTATCGACACCACGTAGGGTGTCCACATCGGCGTAGGCCCGGCGCAGTCGAACGCCAGCCGAAGCGAAGTCGGCGAAGCCTACGCCTACGGGGGCCGATGAGAGGTGCAGCCTGGTGCCGCGAATTGCCGTAGCGTTCAGGGTGTCCACGCCCCTGAGCGTATCGGCGTCAACGTAGGGGAACCGCACCCGCTTGCCGGCCGTGGTACCAGCGGCAAACCCGACGACGGGCCTGGTGTTGACCCAGAAGGTGTCAGCGATGACGTAAGCCAACATCGACCGTTCGCCAGCGGTGGCCCCGAGCGTGAACCCAACGATGGGCGTTCCGCCAATGTAAAGGCTGTCAGGGTTCAGCCTACTCTGCGTCGCAGATCCGCCGAACGTGGCCGTTCCGGAGACGTAAAGCTCGACAACCGATAGACTATCAATCCTCACCGTGTCGAGATGGGCCCTCTTGTAGGAAATCGTGTCCCCGTGGACCGTATCCAGCCTGGCGTTATCGAAGACCAGGGAATCATCGGCAGCCACCCCCAGGAGGTAGCTCTTGATTCGGATGACCCCTCCAATGCTCAGGAGCGTATCAAACACACCGAGAGTCGTCTTTGTAGAGTCGTTAGGCGTCGTCCCCGGAAACTTCGCATTGAGCGCGTTGACCCAGGTGACAATCTCGTCCTTGTCGGCGTTGTAGTCTGCGGCCGTGAACGTCTGGCCTTCCGTGTAGGTCTTCCGCTTGCTAACCGTAGACAAGCCAAAGGCGGCAGTCGTGAAGACAACCAGGAACAGCACAATCTTGCGGAACATGCTATGACACTCCTTCGATTGTTTCTACGCAGACACCTTGGGCGCCATCACTGCCTGCAACTTCTTGCCGATGGAGTCGATCGAGTAGCCGGCTCCGCCGTAGATCAGCACCTTGCCGCTGGTTTCTCCGATCTGCACGCCGGCCATCGCCAGTGCGCTATCTGCCGATCCGCTCAGGCCCACTGCAAGGATGGCAACGACGGTCACGATGGTGCGCCATCGTGCATCATCGCCCCACATCACTTCTGCCAGAACAGCGGCCAGCGGCTCCCTCTCCGGCGTAGCTCGGTCGATCTCGCGGGCCTTTCCAAGGTCATGGACCAACATGCCCCCGAGCAGCAAAGCCGTCACGAAGAGGTTGTCGTACATGGTTTCCATGGCTACTTCCTCCGGTGGGAGCCGGTGAGATACGCTGCGATGGACATCAGCAGGGCCAGAAGCCCGCCGACGCCGTAGGTCTGGACATAGTTGACGGGGCCGGACGTGAACTCGCGCAGGCCGTCTATTCGCTGCTGCATGTCGTTCATGGTCGCGGCCAGTTCTTGAAGCTGGACCGTGGCCCGCTTGAGCCGTTCGGCATGCTCCGCGGCCCTGTCGAGAAGGCTTTCCCGGTCCCCTGGCTGAAACACGGCGTCTGCCACCTGGACGGCGTTTTCGCGGAAGATCGTCTGCGGCTGCTTCTGGGCTGCGGCCCTGGCGCTCCTGCGGGCTTCCTCGGCGGCTACAGTGGCCTTGTCGGCGGCCTCCTGGACTTCCTTCTGCATGGTCGCAAGCTGCTTCTCCATG
>JANLGX010000028.1 GCA_024654005.1 Gemmatimonadaceae bacterium
GACGCGAACGACACCGGCTCGGTATCGCCGCGATTGGCCTGGAACAGCGCCGCGGCCACTATGAGCACGGCGGCGGCGGCCAGCAATCCGGGACGGGCCCAGCCCGCCGCGACCTGCAGCCAGCTGGCGCGCGCGCCGGCGGCGACGCGCGACATGATCAGCATCTGGAGCCCGGCCCAGTACGCGTCGTCGCCGGGCGCGGCGTAGCGCGCGCGCAGCGCGTGCGTCACCCGCGGATCCGCTTCGGCCGTGAATTCCAGCTCGTTGTCGGCCATCAGCCCTCCCTCAAGTCGACCAGCACCTTTCGCAACTGCCGCCGCGCGTGGTGCAGATCCGACCGCGCGGTTCCTTCCGGTATCCCCAGCATCCGCGCGATCTCCACGTGCGTGAAGCCCTCCACGTCATGCAGGACGATTACGGCCCTCGGCCGGTCTCCCAGCCCGCCCAACGCGCTCGACAATCTTCGCCGCAACTCCTCGCTCTCGCCAGGATCACTGAACCGGTCCGGCATGAACTCCGACAGCTCGTCCGCCTTCCTGATCTTCTTTCGCCGCGTTATATCCAGCGCGGCGTTCGCGACGATCCTGCTGAGCCACGCTCCGAACGGCTCTTCCGGCCTGAACTTCCCCAGGGCCTGATACGCCCTGAGAAACGCCTCCTGCACGGCGTCCTCCGCGTCCTCGTGCACGTACACGATCGCTCGCGCGATCGCATACGCCTTCCGCTGATGCAGCGCCACCAGGCCGGCGAACGCACTCTGATCGCCCCGTTGGGCCGCGGCGACAAGCTCGCGCTCGGTAGCAGAGGTACGCACAGCGTCGGCGGGACGTTGAGGTAAGGGAAGCTGGCAGCTGGCAGCTAGCAGCTAGCAGCTAGCAGCGAGCAACTGCCGTCGGCGTCCGGGGCCGCGGCTCTCAGTGCGCCGCTGCCGGGGCCGGAGCGGGCGTGCCCGTCGTAGTCGCGGCGGGGGCGGCTGCGTGCTCGGCGGCGTAGCTCGAGTTAGTCAGCTTCACGATCGTGAACACGATGATGAACAGGGTGACGGCACCCACGATGAGTCCGGTGAGCGCGGCGCCGAGGTCTGGGGAGCGGGCGGATGTGGTGGACGACATACCAGTGATTAGTGATTAGTGGTTAGTGATTAGTAAAAAACACGGCAGGAACGGCGGGAACAGTGGTAGTGAGGTAGTAACTAATCACTAATCACTAATCACTAATCACCTCTCTTCTCGACGGGCACACATCGTTCAGCACGCAGGCGCCACAGCGCGGCAACCGCGCGACGCACACGCGCCGGCCGTGAAAGATTAGCAGGTGGGAGAAGATCGTCCAATCCCGCCGCGGCACCAGGGCCATCAGCTTCTCCTCGACCTTCACCGGATCGGTCTCGTTGGTCAACCCCAGCCGGACGCCCACGCGCCCCACGTGCGTGTCCACCACGATCCCCTCGGCCTTCCCGAACGCGTTCCCCAGCACGACGTTGGCGGTCTTCCGGCCCACCCCGCGCAGCGACGTCAGCTCGTCCATGCTGTCCGGCACCTTGCCGCCGTGCTGCTCGACCAGCGCGGCGGACATCCCCTGGAGGCTCTTCGTCTTCGCGCGGAAAAACCCGGTGGACTTGATGATCTCCTCGACCTTCTCCGGCGGAGCCTCCGCCATCTTCTTCGGCGTCGGATAGGCCGCGAACAGCTTCGGCGTGACCATGTTGACGCGCTTGTCGGTGCACTGCGCGCTCAGGATCGTCGCAACGAGCAGCCGGAACGGCGACTCGAAGTCCAGCTCGCAATGCGCGGCGGGATACTCCTTCTTGAGCCGCCGGATTATCAGAAGGGTGTGCTCGCGCAGCTCGGCCGCCGTCTTGCGGCGCCGCGGAGGAGCGCCGCCGGCGGCGCGCTTCACGAGCTGCGGTGCCGGCGGGCGTGCTCGACGACCTCCGCCGCCGAGCCGCAGTTCAGTACGTCGCTTTTCTCCAGCCATCCCTTGCGGGCGATCGCGACGCCCAGCTCGACGTTGTCGAGACCGTGAGTCGAGTGCGCGTCCGGGCCGATCTCGATCCGCACGCCGCGCTGCTTCGCATCGTGGCAGTACGTCCAGTCGAGGTCCAGCCGGTGCGGGTCGGCGTTCAGCTCGAGCACGACGCCCCGCTCCGCCGCCTTCTCGATCACGGCGGACATGTCGATCTGGTACGGCTCGCGCGTGAGCAGCAGGCGGCCGGTGGGGTGGCCGAGGATGGTGAGGTGCGGATCGTCCAGCGCGCGCAGCACGCGCTCGGTCATCTCCGGCCCACTCATGGAGAACCGCGAATGCACCGAGCCGATCACGTAGTCGAATTGGTCCAGCACGTGCTCGTCGTAATCCACGCGCCCGTCGGCGAGAATGTCGGCCTCGATGCCCTTGAGCACGACGAAATCGCCCGCCGCGGCATTCAGCTCGTCGATCTCCTCGTGCTGCCGCCGGATCGCGTCCGGCTTGAGGCCGCCGGCGTAGAAGGCCGACACGGAGTGGTCCGAGACTCCCAGGTACTTCCAGCCGTGCGCCCGGGCGGCTGCCGCCATCTCGGCGATCGTCGCGCCGCCGTCGGAGTACTGCGAGTGGCAGTGCAGCACTCCCTGGATGTCGCTCTCGACGACGAGTGACGGCAGCGCGCCCGACGCGGCGGCGGCGACCTCGCCGCGCGCCTCGCGCAGCTCCGGCTCGATGAACGCGAGCCCCGCCGCGGCGAACAGCTCCGCCTCCTCGGCCACGGGCAGCGTGCGGCCGTTGCGGCGCAGCTCGTCGCCGGCGAGAGTGAGTCCCTTTCTCCGCAGCGCGGCGAGGACCTCGTCGATGTGGGCCGCGCTCCCGGTGCCGCGCCAGAGCGCGACGGCGAACGCGGAGGGCTCCACGCAGTGCAGGTCCAGCCGCGTGCCGTCGACGTACCTGATGGAGACCGACGCCTGGCCGGCGCCGACCGCGCTGCGTACGCCGGGCGCGTGCGCGAAGGAAGTGGCGACGGCCGCGGGATCGGCCGAGCAGGCGGCGACGATGTCGATGTCGGCGATGACTTCCCGGCGCCGCCGCACCGAGCCCGCGATCTCGGCGCGCACCACGTCGGGATGCCGTCGCACGCCGGCGAGCACGCGCTGCGCCTCGGCGAACGCGTGCGGGAACAGCAGCAGCGCGCCCGTCTCCTTCAGGAACGCGATCCCTTTGAGAATCTTCTCCGCCGTCTTCGGTCCGAAGCGCGGGAGCTTGGCGAGCCGGCCGTCGCGCGCGGCTTCCTCGAGCTGCTGCACCGTCTCGACGCCCAGCCCTTCGTGGATCAGCCGGATCTTCGCGGTCCCCATGCCGGGCACGCGCAGCATCTCCAGCAGTCCCTCCGGAGTGTTCTCGCGGAGCCGCTCGAAGTAGGACGAGTCGCCCGTCTCCACCAGCTCGCGCAGGACGGAGAACGTCGCGGCGCCGACGCCGGGCAGCTTGCGCAGCTCGCCCGACTTGTACAGCGGGGTTATGTCGTCGGCGTCGGTTCCGAGCACGGCGCGCGCGGCGATGTGATAAGCGCGCGATTTGAATCTGTCCTCACCGTGCAGCTCCAGGAGCCCGCCGATCTGCGCCAACACGTGCGCCGCGGTCCGGGAGTCCATGCGGATCGCTGCTGGCCCTAGCCTTCCACTCCGGCGACGTCCTTGAGCCGCGTCACGATGTCCTGCAGCTGTTTCGTGATGAGTTCCAGCTCCTGGCCCGCGCCTTCGTTGTCCAGCATCCCGCCGCGCATCGAGACGGCGACGCGGTTCATGTACTTCACCTTCGCGAGGATCTCGTCCACGTTGCGGCGCAGCTTGACGTACCGGCGCTTCTCGGCGTGCGCGCGGTGGAAGCGGCGCATGAGATCGTCGTTGGTCAGTCGCTGCGCGAGCGATATCGCTTCGTCCACCGTGCGTCCGGGGATGGCGCCGTGGTCGGGGATTCCCGTCTCGCCGGTGGAGGCGTCCGCGAACCACAGACGGCCGATGTGCTCGATCCCGTCGTACGCCGTCTTGAGCGAGACGTTGAAGGTCTTGCCGTCGACCTCGAGACTGGCGATGTGATGCCTGGCCGTGCCGAGTTGCTCGGCCATCAAGGGTGCCCCATGCCGGAAGGGTGTGCCTCGGGGCTGAGTCGCGTCAAGTGCGGTCATGCCGCCACGTCCTTCAACCGGGAGACGATGTCCTGAATCTGGTCGGTGACCAGATCGAGCTCCTGCTCGGCCGCGTCGGCGTCGAGCATGCCTCCCCGCATCGAGATCGCGACGCGGTTCATGTACTTCACCTTGGCCAGGATCTCCTCGACCGAGCGCCGCAGCCGGATGTACCGCCGCTTCTCCGCGTGCGCGCGGTGGAACCGGCGGGTGAGATCCTCCGCGTCCATCTGGCGGGCGGCGGCGAGAACGTCGTCCGCGGTGCGGCCGGGGATGACGCCGTAATCGGGGATGCCCTCGACGTCCCGGACCGAGTCCGCGAACCAGAGTCTGCCGACATGCTCCACGCCATCATAGGCGATCCGCACGGAGACGTTGTGCACGCCGCCGTCTACCCTGAGAGTGCCCAGGTGGTGCCGGGTTGCGCGAGTGTCAAGCATCTGTATCATCGAGAAAGTCAACCAGTGCCGGAAAAAGCTGATCCGGGGATTCTACATAGGGGACGTGACCAGACCCCTCCAATAGCACAAATCGTGCGCCAAGCGCGGCCGCGATTTCCCGGGAGGACTCCGCGGGAATCGGATCTTCCGAGCCGTGGACCACGAGCGCCGGGCACTTCACGGTGCCGAGCGCGGCCAGCAAGTCGTAGTCACCCAGACTCTCCCAGATGGATTTCTGCACTTTTCCGATCACCCGGAACGGTGTGAGCCGCGCGGCCTGCGCGGGATCGGCGAAGTAACCGGCGACGCTCAATTCGAACGCGCGCTGGCGGTACGCCTCACGATCCATCTCCTGCAACCCGGACGCGGCGAGCTGCTCGCGCATGCTCCGGATCCTGTCACTCTGCTGCCGTTTGTTGAACTCAGTTTCGAACTCCTCCCGATGCCGCCTGGTGGCCGGGGCGGGATCGATCAGAACCATGCGTCCCGGCCGCACGGATACCCGGCCCGCCGCCGCCTCGACGGCGTAGAGCATCGCCAACAGTCCTCCCCACGAATAACCGACGATCGAGAGGGGTTCGAGGGCAAATTCTTTTACGACGGCCACGAGGTCCTCCACCTGGGTCCGCCAGGTCACCGGGCCTGCATCGTCCTGTCGGGACCGGCCGCCGCCGCGCTGATCGTACAAGATCAGCTCGCGATCGCGGGCCAGCTCCAGCATCTGCGGCAGGAGGTAGTCATGGCTGGCGCCCGGGCCGCCGTGGAGCACGAGCAACGGGGAAACGCCCTGCGGACCGTAGCCGGCCCAATAGAGCGGCACCGGAGTCTTCGCGGTGTAGCCATTCGCGCGCGGCGCGGTGATCGGTGGCAATCCTGCTGTCGGCATGGTCGGGGATGATACTCAGGGCTGCCTGCGAAAGGGCACCTCCGACGAAAACAGATGGATCAAGAATTTCGTCGCTGTTGCAATTCGCCCGGAAACAGGGGGTCCGGCGGCTTCCAACTTGCACGCCTTCCCCGATTCCAGTGTTCCGCTCCCGGATAGTGAGAAAGGTGAAACGAATCACGTGCTAGATCCGGATATTCCGCAAGACGTCCGGGACATGATCCAGCGCCACCTGGCGACCATGGATCACGTAGAGCTGCTGATGGTCCTCCGCGGGGGACGCGAGGAGTCGTTCCCTGTGGCGCGGCTGGCCGAGCAGATCCGCAAGCCCGGGGAGCTGGTGCAGCTTTGCCTGAACGCGCTGGCGAGCGCGGGCTTGGCGGCGCAGCTTTCCGACGGGACGTATCGGTACGCGGCGCGCGAGCAGACTCTGGATCGCACGGCGGAAGAGGTCCTCCGGCTGTACAACGAGCGGCCCGTGACGCTCGTGCGGCTCCTGTATGAGCGGCCGCCGACGGCCGTAAATACGTTCGCCGACGCCTTCAAGCTTCGCAAAGAGTGATGATCGAGCTGATTTACGTTCTCTGCGCGCTGACGAGCCTTGCCTGCGCCGTACTGCTGCTGCGGGGCTATTTCCGCACGCGCGTGCGGCTGCTGCTGTGGAGCGGCCTCTGCTTCGTGGGTCTCGCGCTGAATAACGCATTGCTGGTCGTGGACGAGCACAGTCTCGTGACCGATCTGTCCAATCTCAGGACGCTTCCCGCGCTGGCGGGGGTCGCGCTGCTGGTGTACGGCCTCGTGTGGGACTCGCGCGCATGACGGCGTTCGTCGCCGGCGCGCTGATGGCGGGATACCTCGTCGTCGCCCTCTTCTTCCTCCGGTTCCGGCGCGAGTCGGGCGACCGGCTGTTCACGGCTTTTGCCGCGGCATTCCTGTTGCTCGCCGTGCAGCGGTTCGCGTTGTTCTACTATACCCATGAGGCTGGCGTCTGGCTGTATACCCTGCGGCTGGTCGCCTTCCTGCTGATCCTCTTCGCGATCATCGACAAGAACGCGAAAGCGTCCAGGGCCGGCTGAGCCGTCAGCGCGGCGAGAGCCCGGGGTGCTCGGTGGCGCGGTACCAGTCGATCTTGGCGGGATCGCGCGGCCCGGACACGCGCTCGCGCATGACGGCTTCGATCTCGGCGATCTCCCGCGGCGCTCCGCTGGCCCATTCCACGCCCGAGTCCGTGACCAGATAGTCGTCCTCGATGCGCACGCCGATGTTGGCGTAGTGCCACACGGCGGAAGCGATCCGGGCTTTCATGGCGTCGTTGCGCGGTGACGGCGGGATGATGTCGAGCAGGTTGGCCCGCACGTAGACTCCGGGCTCGATGGAGAACGCGTCGCCGGGCGAGAGAATGCCCGGCTGGATCCCGGACGTGCCGGGATCGTGCACCTCTAGGCCGATGCCGTGCCCGAGTCCGTGCATGTAATACAGCCGGTACTGCGGACAGGTGGTGGCGCGCTGGTTGATGCCGCAGTCGTACACGGCGTTGGCCGACTCGATCAGCCCCAGTGCGGCCAGCCCGTGCTTGATGACGCTGTCCACGGCGAGGTTCAGCGCCATGCTGTTGGAGCCGGGTCGCGCGGCGCGCTCGCCCGCCGCCTGGGCGTCGCGCACGAGCTGGTAGATGGCGCGCTGCTCCGGCGAGAACACTCCGCTCACGGGCACCGTGCGCGTGACGTCACCGGCGTAGCCGCGGTACGACGCGCCGACGTCCATCACCACCAGCTCGCCGGCGTTCATGAAGCGGTCGTTCCTGTTGTAGTGCAGCGTCGTAGAGTTCGGTCCCGAGCCGACGATGCTCGCGAACGCGGGCCGGTCGGCGCCGTTGCGGCGGAAGGTGTACTCGATCAGCCCCTCGATCTCGAACTCGTTCATCCCGGGCGAGATCGAGCGCATGGCCAGGCGCTGCGCGTCCACGGTGATCGCGATCGCCTTGCGGATCAGGTCCAGCTCTGCCTCGCTCTTCCGGCCGCGCAGCCGGGCGATGAGATCATCCGCGTTCGCCATTCGCGGCGACTCGCGGTTCCGCAGCCGCATGAAGATCTCCCCGCGGCCGCCGGCCAGGTAAACGAGCGGCAGCGCGGCCGCGAGCGAGTCCACGACATGCTCGACGTCCGAGTGATCCCGCGTCGCCAGGCCGGTTCGCTCGGCCGCTCCTTCGACGCCGAGCACGAAGCCGCTCCACACTTCGCGCGCGGGGTTGCGCGGCGCGACGAAGAGTGTCTGAGTGACGACTGCACCATGCTTCACGAGCACGAGCGCCGCGGCCTGCTCGTTCAGGCCGGTCAGATACAGGAAGTTCGGGTCCTGGACGAAGTCCTCGTAGTCGTGCTCCGGCTCGGGGGCTCCCTCGACGACCATGAACCCGTCGCGCATCTGCTCGGCGACTGCGGTTCTCCGTTGGGCGTACTCGGTTTCCGGTATTTGCGAGTGCGCTTGCGGAGCCGGGACCAGAATGGCTCCGAGGCAAATGGCCAGCGGAATCCAAGTTCGGAGTGTGGCAGTACGGAGTGTGGCAGTAAGGAGTCGGCAGCTCATGAGTGACCGCGCCGACGGATCGCTGGTACTTGCCGATCCTGCTGACTCCTCACTGCCAACTCCTCACTGCCAACTCCTCACTGCCACACTCCAAACTTGGATTCCTCTTCGTCATCCTCGATGCCAAGGAAGTTTTCACCTGGCTATTCCATCGTTCCAGTGCATTATCGAATTCCACACCAGCGGGAACTCATGATGGTTCAGGTACCGGTGCAGCGGATTGAACGAGAAGGTGATCACGCGACCTCTCCCGACCGGCACGTCGAAGATCGCGCCCTGTCCGATGATCTGATCCTGATTGCGCACCATGCCCGACAGCACGTAGTCGCTCGAGCCTGAGCCGCCTCTCCCGCCCGCCTGCGCGGGCGCTGCCGCGCGCGGCGCCGCGCTGTCGGCCGGGGGCGCGACGCCGGGCGGGGGCGAGGCCTCGCCTGCACCGGGCCGCGGAGTCTCCGGGATGCCGAAGAAGCGGCCTGTGGGCTCCTCTTCGTCGCGCGGCGTGCGCGTGCCGAACTGCGCCACGATCATCCCGCGGTCGCGCCGGTTTACCTGGAACAGCGGGCCGTTGCCGCGGAAGACGTTGGTCGTGTCGGGATAGCCGTACCACACCGGATGGTTCGAGCGGCGCGCCATCACTCTCACGATCGAGCCCGGGTGGAACAGCGTGCCGGCCGTGTACGGCGAGAGAGCGCGCGCGATTCCCGTCTCCGCCGCGAGCCGCGTGGCGCCGTGCAGCGTTATGAGCGTGCCGCCTTCATTCACGAAGCGGTGGAGCTGAGCCAGCCCCTCGAAGCCAGGCCCTCCCGTCATGTCGGCGGTGGACGACGGAGTGCCGTGCGACGGGTACTGTGCCGTCTTGGTGTACGGCAGGGGGCCGAACTTCGTGTTCTGCTCGTGGATCAAAGTCTCGACGCCGGCGCCGCCCGTGTTCGGCACGAGGATCACGTCGAACCGGCTGCGCAGATTTCCGCGCCGCAGGTCGTCCTTGTGGATCGACGTATAGGGAATGCGCGCCTGGTCGAAGGTGAAGCGCACCCAACCTTCGTCCTGCGTGTTGGTCCACGTGTGATATACGGCGACGCGCGGGAGGTCCACCGCGTGCCGCTGCACGGCCGGGACCGCGCTCACGCGCTCGAGCGGCAGCGCGAAGCCGCGCGCGACGTCGCGCGCCAGCTCGTCTCCCAGATTCTCGAAGATCAGCGAGCCTTCGGGGAAGGTCTTGGATCCCGCGGTGAACGGGGCTTCCGCGGCGGTGACGCGCGTTCCGCGCGAGCGCTCGCGTAGCATGTACAGCGCGGGAAGGACCTCCGCCTGCGCCTTGTACTCGAGCACGTGCACGCCGCCGCTGCCGCTCACGTCGGCGGTCGCCGCCACGGTGTCGCGCAGCAGCGTGAGCCCCGGCCACCTGAACACGGCGCTGTCGTCGACGGCCTTCACGTCGACGCCGTACATGTAGCCGAGCGTCCACGCGATGTCGTCGTACGGCGGGTTGGGCTCGTCGGCGGGGAAGTTCTGCTTGCTCAGCAGGCTGACCGCGAAGTTCCGGTACGGCTGGTTCAGGAGCACGACGAAGTCGCCTGTGGAATCACCGCTGTCACGGCGGTGCACCTCGATCCCGTGGCGGCGCAGCTGATTCACCAGGTACGCGGCGCGCTTCGGGTCGCGCTGCCGCTCGAACGCCGGGATCGTGTAGGCGTGCGGCTTCTCGGTGGATCCGCGCCGCATGCTGTTGACGCCCTTCTGCCAGAAGTTGCGCAGCAGCTGGTTGGAGTTGTGCGCGGTGAAGGCGAGCGACGCGATGACGCCGGCCTGCATGAAGTTCACGTTGTCGCGCGCGCCCCAGCGCACGCGTTGTGTGGGCGGGAAGGGACGGTACCACTGCCGGCTCGTCACCAGGTTGCCGGCGTAACGGCTGTTGCTGAGGTCGCGGATGTACGTGTTCGCGCCGGCGTTGCCGAACGTCTCGTAGAAGCGGCCGATGCCGTTGTGGTTGTTGGTGATCCAGAGCGCGTAGCCGGGATACCAGCCGTCGTAGAAGCCCCACGTCCAAACGCCGGGCAGTCCCTGCGCGGTGAGCTGGGTGACTTCGTTCTGCGCGAACAGGTGCCACTCGCCGATCGTGATCGGATCGAGCGTCTCGTTGTACGGACCGGTGCCCGTGGAGATGTACAGCAGGGGAACCGACTCGTGCAGGTCGAGCGAGACGATGGGGAACCACTCGAAGTAGGAGCGATAGATCGACTTCGTCAGCTCCTGCGATATCTGGATGCCGTCGCGGTTGTTGTCGTGGAAAACGTACTTGCCCCAGTACGGCGCGCTGCGCGGGAAGCCGTCGTCCCAATCGGTGCGCGCGCGGGTGTAGCGGTAGTACCAGTCCACGATCTTGTCGCGCCCGTCCGGCTCGGCCACCGGATTGATCAGCGTGATGACGTTGTCGCGGATCGTGCGGATCTGCGGGTCGTCGCTGACCGCGAGCCGGTACGCCAGCTCCATCAGCATCTCGGGCGAGCCCATCTCCGTCGAGTGCAGCCCGCCGCTCATGTAGTAGATCGGCTTCGCGCGCGCGAGCACGGCATCCAGCTCCGCGGCCGGAAGCCGGCGCGGATCCGCCAGCCGCGCCGCGATCGCCTTTTGCTCCTCGAGCTGCGGCAGCAGCGCGTCGCCCGCGATCGTGATGAGCAGCAGCTCCCGCCCTTCTTCCGTCGTGCCGACGTTCTGCACCCTCACCCGCGCCGTCGCCGCCGCCAGCGCGCGGTAATAGCCGTAGATCTCGCTCGTGCGGTGCATCACTCCGGGCGCGCCGATCACCGTGCCGAAGTGCTCCTTCGGCGAGGGGATCGTCGCGTGCTCGGGCAGCGTCGCTACCGTCGCCGGCAGGAACAGCGGGTCCGACGTGTACTCGCGCACGAGCCGCGCGTACTCGGCGTCGATGGTCTGCTGCGCGCCGGCGGGCGCGACTGTCAGGAGGGCGGTGGCGATGAGCGCGAGAGAGCGGGGGAGCTTCATGTGATCACCTGTGAGTGTCGTTTGCCGTGTGCCGGCAAACGCAGAGAGTAGCGTGTAGCGGTTTGGGCACGCCCAAACCGCTATCGGAGCAACGACTTCGCAATTGTCTGCAACTGCATGTTCGACGTGCCTTCGTAAATAGTCCCGATCTTGGCATCACGATAGAACTTTTCCACGGGATAGTCAGTCGTATAGCCGTAGCCACCGAACAGCTCGACGCACAACGACGTCACGCGCTCGCAGACCTGGGACGAATAGAGTTTGGCCATGGCGCCCGTGCGCGCGATGTCGTGCCCGGCGTCCTTGAGCCGCGCCGCGTTGTACACCATGAGCCGCGCCGCCTCGAGCTCCGTCGCCGCCTGCGCGACCTGGAACTGGATCGCCTGGAAGTGCGCGAGCTCCTTGCCGAACTGCCGCCGCTCCTGGATGTACGCGATCGCCGCGGTGAGCGCGCCCTGCGCCACGCCGATCATCTGCGCGCCGATGCCGATGCGTCCCTCGTTCAGCGTCTCGATCGCGATCTTGTAGCCCTGGCCGACGGGGCCGAGCACATTGGCGGCGGGGACCTCGCAATTGTCGAGCAGCAGCTCGACCGTGCTCGACGCGCGGATGCCGAGCTTGTCCTCCTTCTTGCCGACCGTGAAGCCGGCCATGCCGCGCTCGACGATGAACGCCGTGATCCCCTTGTAGCCCGCCGACGGATCGGCGTTGGCGAAGATGACGAAGATGTCGGCTTCCGCGCCGTTGGTGATCCAGAGCTTCCCCCCGGTGAGCGACCAGGCGTCCCCCTTCTTCTCGGCGCGCGTCGCCAGCCCAAACGCGTCCGAGCCCGAGCCGGCCTCCGACAGCGCGTACGCACCGACGGCGTCGGAGGTGAGGCGCGTGAGGTACTTCTGCTTCTGCTCTTCGCTGCCGTACTTGAGGATGGGGAAGTTGACCAGCGTGTTCTGCACGTCGCAGATGATCGCGGCCGACGCGTCCACCTTGCTGATCTCCTCCACCGCGAGCGCGACCATCATGAGCGAGCCGCCGGCCCCGCCGTACTCCTCCGGAACCTCGATCCCCATCAAGCCGAGCTCGAAGTACTTGGGGATCAGCGCCGGGTCGATCTTGCATGCCTTGTCCATGTCGCGGACGCGGGGAAGGACTTCCTCGTGCGCGAACGACGCGATCGCGTCGCGGAACATCTCCTCTTCTTCGGAGAGGACAGTGAGCGGAGGGCGCATCGTTTCGGTCATTCCGAGAATCTTACTCCGCGGTCCAGGCTCCTGGAATAATCCAAGGGGAATCCAGGCCGTGAGCAGCGAGCTGTTAGCTATGAGCCTTCAGGCAACTGACATTTGGACGTGTCGAACCGGGAGTCAGAAGTCACCCGGGCACGTCCGAATCGCTGTTGCCTGAGAGCTGTCAGCTGATTGCTCACCGCTCACGGCCTGGATTCCGCTTGGCCGTGGCTCGTGGGCAGCGTTAAGCCGAGATTGCCGCGGTCGGCGCGATGCTGTCCTTGAAAACGTCCAGCGCCAGCTCGACCTTCCCAAACGGCGCCGACACTTGCGCCCCCTGCACGATCGGCCTTACGCGCTCGAGCATCTCCCGCGCGATCGCGATCCCCTCGGCGACCCCCGCTTCCTTCGACTTGTCGTTCGCCCGCCGCATCCGCGCGATGATGTGGTCCGGCACACTCACCCCCGGCACTTCGTTCGCCAGGAACTCAGCGTTGCGCACGGACACCAGCGGCCAGATCCCGGCGATGATCGGGATCTTCACGTGCTCAATCTTCTTCATGAAGCTCTCGAGCTGATCCACGTCGAACACCGGCTGCGTGATCGCGTACTCCGCGCCCGCCTCGACCTTCCACTCGAACCGCTTGATCTCGTGCGGGATGTCGAGCGCGGCGGGATTCACTCCGACTCCGATCGCGTACGTCGTCGGCGCTCCGATGGCGTTCCCGCCGGGATCGAGCCCGCGATTGAGCCGCGCGACGAGATTCGTCAGGCCGATCGAGTCGACGTCGAATACCGCGGTCGCGTCCGGGTACGGCCCCATCTTCGGCGGATCGCCGGTGATGATGAGAATGTTGCGCAGCCCCACCGCCGCGGCGCCGAGCAGGTCGCTCAGCATGCCGAGCAGGTTGCGATCGCGGCAGCAGTAGTGCACCACCGTCTCGATCCCCACCTGCTGCTCGATCAGCAGGCTCGTGAGCACCGCGCCCATCCGGCTCTGCGCGCGCGGACCGTCGGGGACGTTGACGGCGTCGACTCCCGCGTCCTTGAGCGAGCGGCAATCGCGGAGCATGCGCGACGGATCGACGCCGCGCGGCGGCACGATCTCGACCGACGTCACGAACTCGCCGCGCGCGATCTTGCCCGCGAACTTCGACCGCTCGGCGAACGGCACGGGCTCGACTCCGGGCGCTTCCTCGGGCGCGTCCGGCCGCTGCTTGCGGCGCTCGACCGACGGGGCCATCGCGGTGCGCGGCGACAGCGGCCTGATCCCCTCGACCATCGCGGCGATGTGCTCGGGCGTCGTACCGCAGCAGCCGCCCACTATGCGCGCGCCGGCGTGCACCAGGTGGAGCGCGTACGTGGCCATGTACTCCGGGCTTGCCATGTACATGCTGCGGCCGCCGACCTCGCGCGGCATGCCGGCGTTCGGCTGCGCGCTCAGCTTGCGGCGCGTGACCGGCGTCATCTTCTCGATCGCCTCGAGAATCGCCTGGGGCCCGACCGAGCAGTTGAGCCCGATGATGTCCGCGCCGAACGCGTCCAGCGCTTTCGCCACGTCCGCGGCGCTCACGCCGTAGGGGGTCAGGCAGTCGGTACCGATCGTCATCTGCGCGATGACGGGCATGTCGCGGTCCACCTCGCGCGCAGCGAGTATGGCCTGCTCGATCTCGTGCACGTCGGCGAACGTCTCGAGCAGAAATAGGTCCACGCCGCCCGCGACGAGCCCGCGCATCTGCTCGGCGAACGCCGCGCGCGCCTCGTCGATGCCGGTCGGTCCGTACGGCTCGAGCCGCACGCCGAGCGGACCGACCGCGCCGGCGACGAGCACGTCGCCTTCGCCGACCTCGACCGCGAGCTTCGCCGCGGCTTCGTTGATCTCCGCGACCTGCCCGCCGAGCCCGAACTGCGAGAGCTTGAGCCGGTTCGCGCCGAACGTATTGGTCTCGATCACTTCGGCGCCCGCGTCCACGTACGACCGGTGCACCGCGCGCACGAGGTCCGGCGCGCGCAGGTTCAGCTCGTCGTAGCACTGATTGATGAACACACCCTTGGCGTACAGCTGCGTGCCCATCGCGCCGTCGAACACGACGACCTGCAGCGGGTCCAGCAGCCGCGCGAGCTTGGTGTCGTCAGACAACGGCGGGCTCCGGCTCGCCGGCGGGCGCGTCCGCCGCGCCGCGCACAGCGTAGTACTTCGCCTCCGGGTGGTGCACGATGATCGCGGCCGTGGACTGCTCGGGCAAGAACTGGAACGATTCCGTCAGCCCCATCCCGAGCGCTTCAGTAGCGGGGAGCAGCTTGAACACAGTGGCGTGATCGTCGAGATCCGGACACGCGCCGTAGCCCCACGAGTAACGCTTGCCGGTGTCGAGCCCGAGCTCGCGCTGGATCCGCCGGTGCATCCACTCGGCCACCGCCTCAGCCGTCTCGACGGCGAGGCCGTGCGTGTAGTACGCCTCGGAGTACTCGTTGGCGGATTGCAGTCGGTCGAACTCGCGGCTCGCCGCATCGCCTACCGTCACGATCTGGAGCGCGACGACGTCCACGTCGCCGCTCTCGCTCGAGCGGAAGTAGTCGGCGAGGCAGAGCCGCTCGCGGCCGATCATGCGCGGAAAATGGAAGCGCGCGATCTCGCGCAGCGAGCCGCCGTCGCTCTGGTACGCGGCGGGATCGTACACGATGATGTCGTTGCCGACGGACTGCACGGGGAAGTAGCCGTACACCGCTTGCGGCTCCAGCCACTTGCGCGCGACGGCGTCGGCCTTGAGCCGCGCCAGCGTGGGCTCGAATTCGTTCTTCACCGTGGCCTTGTACTGCTCGCCCGACCCGCGCGCGCCCCACTGCAGCCGGTACAGCTCGTCGAGGTCGAGCAGCTCGAACACTTCGTCGAGCGGAATGTCGCGCAGCACGCGCGTGCCCCAGAATGGCGGGCGCGGCACGGGGTTCCCTGACGTCACGTCGCTGCGCGCGCCGGCTGCGTCGCCCACGGCGATGTCCTTGCCGACGGTGGTGCGCAGGAACACGTCCTTCTGCGCGTCGTCGAGGTTCTTCGCGATGAACTGCCCGCGCTTGTTTCCGTCCTGGAGCACGTCCATCGTCTCCAGCCCCTCGAACGCGTCCTTGCAGTAGAACACGCCCGCGTCGAACGCGCGCTCACCCTCGACGAACAGCGCGCGGCGGCCGAACCTGCGGTTGATCGCCGCGCCGCCGATCAGCACGGGGATCTTCATCCCGCGCTTGTCGAGCTCCTTCACGCACAGCGGCATCTGCTTGGACGTGGACACGAGCAGCGCGCTCAGCCCGATCGCGTCCGCGCCGACCTCCTCCGCTTTCTCGAGGATCGTGTTGACGGGAACCTGCTTGCCGAGGTCGAACACCGTGTAGCCGTTGTTCGACAGGATCGTGTTGACGAGCGACTTGCCGATGTCGTGCACGTCGCCGTACACGGTCGCGAGCACGATCTTGCCCTTGGTGTAGCCTTCCGCCTTCTCCAGGAACTGCTCGAGGTGCTTGACTGCTTTCTTCATGACTTCAGCGGACTGGAGCACGAACGGGAGGATCAGCTCACCCGCGCCGAACTTGTCGCCGACGTCCTTCATCGCCGGGAGCAGCACCTCGTTCAGCACGCGCACCGGGTTCTCGCGCACCCCCGCATCGTCGAGCTGCGCTTCGATTCCTTCCTTCTTCCGGTGCACGATCATCCAGTGGATCCGCTCGTCCACCGACATGCCGGCGGTCGGGTCCTCCTTCTCGACGGCCTTGGCTGCGCCGTCGCCGCCGAGCGCGGCGAAGTACTCGATGAATCGCTGGAGGGCGTCTTCCCGCTTGTTGAACACGAGGTCGTCGGCCAGCGCGCGCTCTTCCTGCGATATCTCCGCGTACGGATGGATGTGCGCCGGGTTGACGATCGCCGCGTCGAGCCCCGCCTGCACGCAGTGGTGCAGGAAGACCGAGTTGAGCACTGCGCGCGCCTCGACCGTGAGCCCGAAGCTCACGTTGGAGACGCCGAGGATGGTGGAGACGCCGGGCAGCTCGCGCTTGATGAGGCGGATGCCCTCGATCGTCTCGTGCCCGGAATCGATCCACTCCGCGTCGCCGGTGGCGAGCGTGAACGTGAGCGCATCGTAGATGAGATCTTCCGGCGCGAGACCGTACTCGCCGACCACGATGTCGTAAATCTTCTTCGCGACCTCGAGCTTCCGCTCCCTGGTCTTCGCCATTCCGATCTCGTCGATCGTGAGCGCGATGACGGCGGCGCCGTGCTTCTTGACCAGCGGCACGACCGAGTCGATCCGCTTGCGGCCGTTCTCCATGTTGATGGAGTTGACGATCGCGCGGCCGGGGACGTGCTCGAGCGCGGCCGCGATCACGTCGGCTTCGGTGGAGTCGATCACCAGCGGCGTCTCGACGCTCATCGACAGCAGCTTGACGACCTTCGCCATCTGCTCGGCTTCGTCCGCGCGTTCTGTGAGCGCGACGCACACGTCGAGCACGTGCGCGCCCGAATCCACCTGGTCGCGCGCGACGTCGAGGATGCCCTCGTAGTCGTCGGCCAGCAGCAGACGCTTCACCTTGCGGGAGCCCTGCGAGTTCACGCGCTCACCCACGAGCAGCGGCGGCGGGTCCTGGTGCAGGGTGATCGCGCGCATGGCCGAGCTGACGCGCGGCACGTGCCGCTTGCCGTTCGTCTCCGGGCGCACCGCGGACTTCTCCGCGTCGCGCACCGCGCCGACGATCTGCTCGAGGTGCTCGGGCGTGGTGCCGCAGCAGCCACCGACGACGCGCACGCCGAAGTCGCGCACGAACTCGGACAGCGCTTCCGCCATCGGTGCCGGCTCGAGCGGGTAGATTGCCTCACCGGTGCCGGTGTTCAACGGAAGGCCCGCGTTCGGGATCACGGAGATCGGCAGCGTCGCGTGCTCGCTGAGGTAGCGGACCGGCTCGCGCATGTGCTCCGGACCCGTGGAGCAGTTGAGCCCGATCACGTCCACGTTCAGCGCTTCGAGCGTGGTCATCGCGCTGGCGATGTCGGTGCCGAGGAGCATGCGGCCGCTGGTGTCGAGCGTGATCTGCACCTGGAGCACGACCCGCTTGCCGATCTCCGCGAACAGCCGCTCGACGCCGGTGACCGCGGCCTTGACCTCGAGGATGTCCTGCGACGTCTCGATGAGCAGCACGTCCACGCCGCCCTCGACGAGGTACTTCGCCTGCTCGTAATAGTTTTCAGCCAGCTCGTCGAAGGTGATCCGCGACAGCGCGGGATCCGAGCTCGACGGCAGCATGCCCGTCGGGCCCATCGAGCCCGCGACGAACCGCGGACGGTCGGGCGTGGCGAACTTGTCACACGCCGCGCGGGCGAGCTTCGCGCCTCCGACATTGATCTCGCGCACCTTGTCGCCGAGTCCCCACTCCGCCAGCCGGCGCGGCGTCGACTGGAAAGTGCACGTCTCGACGACGTCGCAGCCGACCGCAAGGAACGACTCGTGTATCCCCTGGATGACGTCCGGGCGCTTGAGGATCAGGTAGTCGTTGCACCCCTCCAGCTCCTTGCCGCCGAAGTCCTCGGCGGTGAGGTTGTGGCGCTGGATGTTGGTGCCCATCGCGCCGTCGTAAACGAGGACGCGGCGGTCGAGGGCTTCGAGGTACGGGAGCTTTATGTCTGGCACTGGCATGGGTATCAAAAAAAGAAAAAGCCCGGGGGCTAAGTGCGCCGGGCGTGGCGCTTTAGCGGTTTTTTTAACGTGGCCGCAAGTTGCCTTAAATCGCCACGGGCTTTCGGGATGTCGTGTTACACTACAACTATAGTAGCCGGGTGGCCCGGGAGCAAGATTGTGCAGCCGTCAGGGAGGACCGAATGCGATTCATCCGAGGTCTGCTCGCTGGTTCCAAGACATATCCCGAAACGTTGATACCTCGAGCTCTGATCGCTGTCCTTGCCGGCGCGTCCCTTGGCGGGTGCGGGGATCTCACCGAGCCTGCCAGCGTCGCGGCCTCTCTCGAGATCCTCGCCGGCGACGGCCAGGAAGAGTACTTTTTCACGTCGCTTCCCGATTCGCTCCGGTTAATGGTCCGCGACAGCGAGGGAAGTCCGGTGCGCGGAGCCGTCGTCACATGGAACACAGGCTTTAACTCCGGCGCAATCTCGCCGTCCGTGGACACGAGCGACGCACTCGGGGTGGTCGCCGCCCAGTGGTCCTTCCGCGATGCATCGGGAAAGACCGCAACGCTTGGGACGCATACGGCGACGGCCACGGTCGCCGGCGTGGTTCCCGCGACGTTCACGGCCTACGCCAGAGAAGGGGTCAAGCTTCGCAGCGTCGCGATTACGCCGGACAGCGTGGACGTCACGTCGTCCTCCGCCACGGTAAACGTGAAGATGCGCTTCACTAACGACTGGTCGCAGCTCGATTCCGTCATCAGCGTGATTTTTTATGACCCGACCGCGGTCGGCGCGACGACATTCGATGTTTTGGTTGCGGGGCTCAAGCTTTCGAGCGGTATCCGCGCCGATGGGATCTGGGAAGGCACTACCACCGTTCCGATGGGTGCCGAAGGCGGCGTTTGGACGCTTGGGAGGATAACGGTTGGCTGGGGGTGCGGGTCCACGAACCGGATGGAGATTTTCGATCCGTGGCTCAAGTCGATGGGTATGCCTTATCAGCTGCACGTTACGGGAGGGCCGCCCAGGCCTGCTCTTTTGCCGGCGATGCCCGGGCCAATGCGAAGCACTGCCCCACTCGAAACCTCTCTACGACGAAGCTGCTCCTGACGTCGTCGACGGCCTGACGGGAATGCGCGCCGCGGTGGTTGCTCGCCGCACAGCGTGCACGCAAGGCGCGTAGGCTCGCGGCGGACCTACTTACATTGCAGCAGGCAGGGGCGGTATGCACCCTGGGGGCGGCATGCTGAGCAAGCACGAAGCCGGGGCCACGGTCGCGGTGCGCGACATCGACCGGGCCGGCAAATTCTACGAAGAAATTCTCGGCCTGACGCGCATCCATGACGAGGGCGGTGAGGCGTTTGCGTATCAGACCGGCAAGTCGACTCTCCTGGTTTACCGGTCGGAGTTTGCTGGAACGAACCGGGCCACGGCGGTCACTTGGTCCCTCGGCGACGATCTCGACGAGACCGTTCGCGCGCTCAGAGAAAAGGGCGTGACTTTCGAACACTACGACATGCCGAACACGCGCCTTGAGGGTGACGTGCACGTATCGGGACGGATGCGAGTGGCCTGGTTCAAGGATCCCGACGGCAACGTTCATGCGCTCATCAATGGTTGACATCGGAGTTCAGCAGGCAACAAATCAGGAACGTTCAGTAGGAGGGGCTGACAATGGGACGCCTGGTTCTTGGTAGTCTGAGTTTGACGGCGCTTTTGCTCGCTTGCCTGCCGACGGAGCCGTGCGCCTGTTTGGAGGCGCCAGCGAGCTTTCTCGTTTTCGGCTCGGTGCAACGGGCCGGTGGTGCACCGGTTGCGGGGGCGCGAGTTCGCTTCAACGTATCCTCCCCTGCGGGATCGACGCTGTGCGACTCCGGAACGAACAGCCCGCTTCTTGAATCGGAGGTGACAGCGGCAACGGATGGCCGGTTTCGATCGCTGGTTCGTTCGATGGTCGGAGCGGGGCAGTACTGTCTCCGCGCCGTGGCTTTCGCTGGCACGGTTGGCGCGAGTGACAGCGCCGTGGTCGACGGCTTGATCGTGCAGTTCCGTCGTGGCGCTGACCGACCCGACAGCCTCGGCATTTCGCTCACGATACCCTAGCCCTTGCCCCGACCACTCGTTTCGCTTTGAGTCGCCTCGGCTTCGTCCTGCGTTGGGGCATCGCGCTCCCGATAGTCGGGCTGCTCGTCGCCGCCGGCGCGCCGGTGCCCGACAGGACGACGATTTCTTCAACAGGTCCATCCGCGCAACGGCCCAACATCATCTTCATCCTGAGCGACGACGAAGACGTGGCGCTGCATTCGTACATGCCAAAGACCAAGGCGCTGCTGCACGACAGCGGTACGACTTTCGACAACTACTTCGTCACCTATGCACTCTGTTGTCCGTCGCGGGCGACGACGCTCCGCGGCCAATATCCGCACAACACGCGCATCGAGGGCAACGCGCCGCCGACCGGCGGCTACCAGAAGTTCCGCTCACTCGGCCACGACTCCTCGACGGTGGCGACCTGGCTACAGGCGAGCGGTTACCACACCGCCATGCTCGGCAAGTACATGAACGGCTACCAGCCGGGATTTGGCCCGCCCGCGGGCTGGTCCGAGTGGTACGGCGTGGGGAACGGCTACCGCGGCTACGACTACACGATGAACGAGAACGGGACGCTGGTTCAGTACGGCCGTCGCCCGCAGGATTTTCTGGTAGACGTCATCGCGCACAAGGCGGCGGAGGTGATCCGGCGCGCGGCCGCCGCGCAAACGCCGGTCTTTCTGTTCATCTCGCCGTTCGTACCGCACGGCCCGGCGACGCCCGCTCCACGGCACGAGACGTTGTTCGCCGACGCGCGTCTGCCGCACCCGGCGTCGTTCGACGAGGCCGACATGAGCGACAAGCCGAGGCCCCTGGCCGACCGCGACCGGCTCGCGCCGCGCATGATCGAACGGATGGAGAACCTGTACCGGCTGCGGCTGCGCTCGTTGCAGTCCGTCGACGATCTCGTGGACAGCATCGTGACGGCGCTTCGATCTACGGGCGGGCTCGAGAACAGCTACATCATCTACACGTCGGACAACGGCTTCCACATGGGCGAGCACCGGCTGGCCCAGGGCAAGAACACGCCGTACGAGATGGACATCCGCGTGCCCTTTGTCGTGCGCGGTCCCGGCGTGCCGGCGGGACGGCACGAGCCCGCGCTGGTGCTCAACAACGATCTCGCGCCGACTTTCGCCGACATCGCGGGTGCGCGCGCGCCCGGGTATGTCGACGGGCGTTCGTTCCTGTCGCTGCTTTCCGCGAGCCGTTCCGCGTGGAGCCGCACGGCGTTCCTGATCTCGCGCCGCGGCGGGCGCGAGGCGCAGCAGGAGCCCGGCGACGGCGACGACATGCGCAGCGCGAACAGCTTCAATGCCATCCGCACAGCGCGATACACGTACGTGGAGTATGGGAACGGAGCTCTGGAGCTCTACGACCTGAGCGCCGATCCCGACCAGCTCGCGAACCTCGCCGGTGTGCGCGGCAATTCGGAGATCATCGGCCGTCTCTCGCGGCAGCTGGCGACGTTGGCGAGGTGTGCCGGCGCCAGCTGCCGCGCCGCGGAGGACGCGACGCCGAGGTAGAATGTGGACGCGTTAGGCGCTCGGCGCGGCGTACGCGGATTATCGACGAAAGCTGCCGTGGGCTTCGGTGAACGAGCTGCGTGCGCGTCAGGCGCAAGACGCGGAGGAGCTTGTCCTGCGCCACGAGGAGTGGGCCGGGACGGCCACGGTGTCGATGTACCGGTGTGAGGTCGACGAGAGCGGCGGGATTCGTTTCGCTGACCTGGCGGAGGAAGCGGGGACGTGACGAAGAACGTATTTCCCCCGAAGTCCGTACTGCCACGCCTGGTCTTGCTGTTCTTGCTCGCGTGTCGGACGCACGCACCGGAGCCCCGGTTGCAGGTGCCGATGGTCACGGACGAGGCCCAGGCGGTCCTCGTGCTGCTCGACCGCGTCGCCGACGGTGAAGCGCCCGGGGACGCTGAATGGCAACGACTCTTTGCCACCGAGGGCTATCGGCGACTGAAGCAGCGAGAGCACTCCCTCAGCCGCCCGTTCGAGGACAGCGCGTTTCGAGCTTTCCTCCGCTCCGATACGCTGCTCGCCCGCGCGGACGCGCTCCGTCGCACCTTGGCTGCCTGGACCCGCGTGGATCCCGGTGCGGCCGCACGCCATGCCTTCGCGTACCTGCCGCGGGAAGCCGTGATCCACGCGAAGGTCTATCCGGTAATCAAGCCAAAGACCAATTCGTTCGTCTTCGAGTCGCGCACCAACCCGGCAATCTTCCTGTACCTCGATCCGGCGGTGTCCCCAGCCAAGCTCGACAACATCCTCATACACGAGCTGCACCACATAGGTGTGGGGAGCGTGTGTCCCGCCGAAGTACAGGACTCCACGCTGTCGCAGCCGGTCCGTACCGCGCTGGCGTGGATGGGAGGCTTTGCGGAAGGACGCGCAGTGCTGACCGCCGCGGGCAAACCGGAGATCCATCCACACGCGACCAGTGATTCGGCCGAGCGCGCGATCTGGGACCGGGATCTGGCTCATGCCGCGCGCGACATGCGCCGGCTCGAAGAGTTCTTCCTGGCGCTGCTCGACGATCGGCTTTCCGAAGACGAGCAGGCCCGTCGAGGCATGAGCTTCATCGCCACCGAGGAAATTCCGCAGGGAGCCTACTACACGGTCGGCTGGCTGATGGCGTCGACCGTCGAGCGCCGGCTCGGCCGACAGCGGCTGGTCGCGACTCTCTGTGATCCCGTCGGATTCCTGGGCGACTACAATTCGGCGGCCATGCAGGGTCGCACCGGCGCAGTCCGTCTGCCATTATGGTCGGATACGCTAATGGCCCGATTGCGCACGGCGAGGTGAACGCAGCCCGCGTGACGTTTCTGCGCGAGCAGGAATCGCCCGCTGTGGTGCCATTGCCATGGGATAGTCTATGAGAAAGAGCGCCACTGTGTTCGCTTTCTGCGCGGCCAGCGCACTGTCTGCATCGGCCTTGCAGGCGCAGGAGCCGCGGCTGAGCAGTATCGCGCCGCCAGCCCGCTTCATCGACCCCGACCGCGCGGCAAAGCTCGCGGCCGCGTATGGGGAGATTGACAGCCTGGTCTACAGTTTTGCGCAGCGCGCGCGCGTGCCGGGCATCGCTTACGGGATCGTGGTGGACGGACGGCTGGCACACTGGGCGACCGCCGGATTTCGCGACGCCGATGCGCGCGCGGGAGTCGATTCGGCGACGCTTTTCCGCATCGCGTCGATGACAAAGAGCTTCACCGCTGTCGCCATCCTGCAGCTGCGCGACGCGGGCAAGCTCGCCCTCGACGATCCCGCGGAGAAATACGTCCCCGCGCTTTCGGGCCTCAGCTATCCCACGGGCGATTCGCCGAAGATCACGATCCGTCATTTGCTGTCGCACTCGGAGGGATTCCCCGAGGACAACCCGTGGGGCGATCAGCAGCTCGCGGCCACCGACGACGAGATGGCGGCGATGATGCGCGGCGGCATTCCGTTCTCGACCGCTCCCGGAACCGCGTACGAGTACTCGAATTTTGGCTTCGCGATTCTCGGACGCATCGTGGCGAACGTGTCGGGTATGCCGTACTCGCGCTACGTCCGCGAGCGGATCCTGCTGCCGCTCGGCATGAGCGTGACTACGCTGGAAGCGCGCAGCGTTCCCGCGCACCGCCTGGCGCACGGCTATCGCCTGCGCGACGGCGAGTGGATCGAAGAGCTTCAGCTCCCCGACGGCGCGTTCGGCCCGATGGGCGGAATGCTCACGTCGATTTCGGATCTCGGTCGTTGGGTCGGCTTCATGCTGGACGCATGGCCGCCGCGCGACGAGCCCGACGGCGCTCCGCTCCGCCGCGCTTCACGCCGGGAAATGCAGCAGATCGCGCGCTACATCGGCGCGTCGGCGAGCACCGACAGCACGGGGAACATCTCGCTCGCGGCCAACGGCTACGGCTACGGACTGCGCGTGCAGCAGACGTGTCTCTTCTCGGCGTCGGTATCGCACACCGGCGGACTGCCGGGGTTCGGCTCGCTCATGCGCTGGCTCCCCGAGTACGGCGTCGGGATAGTCGCCCTTGGCAATCTCACATACACCGGCTGGACTCCGGTGAGTACGCAGGCGCTCGAGATTCTGCAGCGAACCGGCGGACTCATGCCGCGGGTTCCGCAGCCCGCGCCGGTGTTGCTGGAAAGACACGAGCAGGTGTCGCGACTCGTCGCGCGGTGGGACGACGCGCTCGCCGACAGCATCGCCGCGATGAACCTGTACCTGGACGAGCCGAAGGATCGGCGGCGTGCGGCGATCGAGAGACTTCTCACCGAAGCGGGAAATGAATGCCGGAATGAAGGTCCGTTCGTGGTGACGAACGCCCTCCGCGGACGCTGGCGAATGCGCTGTCGAAACGGCGACTTGCAAGTTTCGATCACTCTCGCGCCGACCGAGCCGGCGAAAGTGCAATTCCTTCAGATATCACGGGTTACTCGCGAAGCCGTTCTGGCGCCGGGCGCGGTGTGCGTGGCTCGGCCGTAACGCAAACACATTCCGCGGCCACGCAAGCACGCCTTGTGCAGGCCCTAGAGGTATGACTATGCAGCGCTCCTCACCTATCATCCTAGCTGCACTCCTGGCGATCGCTCCAGTCGCGTGTACGGACGCGGTTGGTCCCAAGGAAGCGCCGGTGGAGCAGCTGCTTTTTTTCAGCACGCGCGAGGACGGGGTCTCCCGAGTCATGTACCGCATGAACGCTGACGGCTCCGATGTCGGGAAGCTGATGCAGGAGTCTTTTCCTGTGTCTCCAGAGCAGCTCAGCCTCTCGCGCGACGGCACACGGATCGCTTTTTTCGCGCGTGGCGTGATCGGGATCTGGGTGATGGACATCGACGGGAGCAACCTGAGGCAGCTTACCAATCGACCGGGTAGTTCCGGAGAGGGCACCAACCATTCGCCGCGCTGGTCGCGCGACGGTGAGCGGATCGCCTTTCTCTCGAATCGCGAGGGCCGCCGGTTTGGGACTACCGTCGGTGTTTCCGACGTGTACGTGATGGGCGCCGACGGAAGCAACCCGCACAACGTGTCGCATGCGTTGGGCTCCCAGCTGGGCTTCAACGTCGAGGTGATCAGCTGGTCTGCGGACGGACGAGTTGTGTTTCAGACGTCCGGCGACGGCAGCAACTTCTTCAAACGGTTCGTCTACACCGTGAAGTGGGATGGGACCGATTTAAAGCCGTTGTTCGTCAACCTCACGGACAATTCTCCCTTCTGGTCGCCCGATGGATCCAAGCTCGCATTCATCAGCGACCGTGACGGGAGGCGACGTCTCTACATGAGGAACGCCGACGGATCAGGCGAGCGAGCGCTCACGGCGACAGGCCCTTGGGATGATCACCTGCCGGCTTGGTTACCGGCGTTCCGCTCGGGTCACATCGAGTACGATCCGTGGTCGCCCGACGGCACCCGCATCGCGTTCACACGGTGGGGCGATGAGGCCAATGACAAAGAATTCCTCTACGTGATCAACGCCGACGGCTCGGGGCTGATTCGCCTGTCGGACAACACAAGCGAGTTCAACGGCTGGTCACCGAGCGGACAGAGGATCGCGTTCACGAAGCGATCGTCGACGCTCCCCGAGCCGCCTGGAATTCCGGACGTGTTCGTAGTCAACGCTGATGGTACCGGTCTCGTTAACGTGACGAACCACGCCGCTTCCGACAGCGACGCTATCTGGGTGCCGCGGCGGCAGCCCTAAGGCAATACCCGACCCAGCCAGCGCAGGGTGTTCAGCACGAACTGCTGGTTCTGCGCGCCCTTGAACGCGAGCCCCTTGCCGAGCGTATTGTCCGGATCTTCCGCGCCGCCGGCCGGCACCTGGAACGCGCCCGACTCCGATGCCACCACCACGCGGCCCTGATCCAGCTTGAACGCCACGGCCTGCGCGCGGCCGACGGCGGGCACGCGATGCTCGGCGCCGCCACGCTCCGGCGCGTCTTTCCAGTAATCGAACGCGTCGGATGAGAGCGCGAGCAGCACGGAGCCGTCGAACGGTCCGGTCAACGAGCTGCCGAGGTACGTCGCCACGCGATCGACTTTCTCGTCCCTGTTCCTGCCGTCGAGTATCGCGTGCTTGCCGATGGTCTTGCGCTCGCGGGTGAACATGATGTAGCTGCCGCTGAGATCGTCGGGCGGATAGGTGTACCCGGCGGGTCTCTGGCCGGCGTCCCACGTGCGCGTGTTGCGGACTTCGACGCCCAGTGCTTCGGCGAGCGTGCGCGTCGCGGCCGGCACGGGTGCCTCGTCGAGCAGCAACAGCAGGTTGCCGCCCGCGCGGACCCAGCTCGTTATCGCTACGACTTCTTCGGTGGTGAACGCGTCGCGCCGCGCCTGATCGGACCAGGCGAAGTCAGCGCCAGCGGACTGCATCGTGGCGCGCGCCGCGCTGAGCGGCCCCGCGATGACGACCAGGTCGGCTTGCGCGAGCGCCGTCGGCGTCCAGGTCGATTCGTGGAAGGAGACGCGGAAGCCGTCCCTGTTCAACAGCTCGACGAGCGGCGCGAGATCAGCCCTGTCTTCATTGAAGTGTCCCGCGTCGATAACGACCCGCGGTCCCGTTCCGGCCGGGAACGCCGGCTGGCGAACCTGCGGAGTGAACTGCTGCGCACCAGCGGCGCTCGCGACCAACGCAGCGCCCGCGAGCAATCCGGTGAGAACACTTCGACGCATGGCCTGCACCTCAAGCGGGTGGGAAGATCGACAAGGCGACATTGCAGTTTGATCTGGATACACGGGCGCTGGCAAGGCAGTTCCGGCTAAAGCGCGCCGACGAGGATGCGCGCGAGAAAGCCGAGGAGGAAATACGCGAGGATCGGGGTGATGTCGATCATTCCGAGAGTGGGGACGATCTGGCGCAGCGGCCGCAGGATCGGCTCACTCAGCAGATACGACCACCTCAGCCATGGCGAGTAGGGGTTGACCGGCAGCCAGGAGCTGATCACCCGGACGATGAGCGCGAGCCGGAGAATCGCGAACGTCCAGACGACGAGCAGACGGAAGACGCCGGCGGCGCCCTGGTTCGCGGCGAGCGCGGCGAACAGCACCTGGTTCCGGATGAAGCCGAGCAGGCTCAGGAGCAGTATGCCGCCGACGACAGCGGCCACCAGCGCCCACCAGGGCGCGACCGTGGGCGACCCGCCCGCGCGCACCACGCGGCGCTCGATCGGCGCTATGAACGGGTCGATCGTGGAGCGGAAGTAGCGCGCGATCGGGTTGAACGCGTTGATCCGGCGCGTGCGCACCGCCCAGTCGACGACGCAGATCACGGCGAACACCGCCACGACGAACAACGTCGCGACGCGGACGGCTTCGAGGATCGAATCGATAGCGGGCAAGCGCGCCTACTCGAACCGGGGAGTCATGCCGAGCGATCGCACGAGAAACGCGAAACGGTCCGCCGCCTCCTCGATCTGCTTCGACGTCGGCTTGCCCGCGCCGTGTCCGGCCTTGGTCTCGATCCGGATCAGGATCGGCGCCGGCCCACCCTGTGCCGCCTGCAGCGCCGCGGCGTACTTGAAGGAGTGGCCCGGGACGACGCGGTCATCGTGGTCCGCCGTCGTGATCAGCGTCGCGGGATAGCGCGCGGCCTGCCGGATGTTGTGCAGCGGCGAGTACGCGTGCAGCACGCGGAACTGCTCCGGGTCGTCCGGCGACCCGTAATCGGAGGTCCACGCCCAGCCGATCGTGAACTTGTGGAAGCGGAGCATGTCCATCACGCCCACCGCCGGCAACGCCGCGCCGAACAGCTCGGGCCGCTGATTGAGCACGGCCCCGACGAGGAGCCCGCCGTTCGACCCGCCGGATATCGCGAGCTTCGCGGGCGACGTGTACCGCTCGCGCTGCAGGTACTCCGCGGCCGCGATGAAATCGTCGAACACGTTCTGCTTGTTCGCGAGCTTGCCGGCGTCGTGCCAGTCGCGGCCGTATTCGCCGCCCCCGCGGATGTTCGCGACCGCGTACACACCGCCCATCTCCAGCCAGAGCAGATTGGCGATCGAGAACGAGGGCGTCTGCGAGATGTTGAATCCGCCGTAGCCGTACAGCAGCGTCGGGTTGTTGCCGTCGAGCGCGATGCCCTTGCGCGCGGTGATGAACATCGGGACGCGCGTTCCGTCCTTGCTCTCGTAGAACACCTGCTTCGTCTCGTACAGCGACGGATCGAAGTCCACGCGCGCCGCGCGGAAGGTCTCGCTGACGCCCGACCGCACGTCGTGACGAAAGACGGTCGTGGGATACAGGTAGGACGTGAACGAATAGAACATCTCCCGATCGCCGCGGTCGCCGCTGAAGCTGACCATGCCCGGGCCGGGGAGCTGCAGCTCGCGCTCGAGCCGGTAGCTGCCGACACGCGTGCGCGAAATAGTGGCGGGGGCGCCCGCGCGGCGAGTCCCCCCCGGACCTTCGGGCCGGCCCGTTCCTCCGCGCAGAATCTCCGCCGGCGGCACGTAGAAGCGGATCGACGCCCGCGCGTCCTGGAGATAGCGCGTCACCAGGCGGTCACCGACGAACGCCGCGGTCTGAAGGAGGTCCCTCGACTCCGGGATCAGCGTGCGCCAGTTCTCCTCCCGCGGATTGTCGATGTCTATGGCGATCAGCCGCTCGCGTGGGGCGTTCTTGTTCGTGCGCACCACGAACTCCGTCCCGTTGTTTCCCACGAACACGTACGAGGCCTCGAGCCGGTCGATCAGCCGCACGACGGGCGCGTTCACCCGCGGACGGCTGGGGTTCGCAAGGTCCTTGAAGTACAGCCGGTTCCGCGTGTCGGTCCCCTCGCTCGCCGAGATGATCAGATATTGTCCGTCGTCCGACACCTCGCCGTTGAGCCGCCAGTCGGGCTGGTCGGGCCGGTCGTACACCAGCTCGTCAGCCGACTGGTTCGTGCCGATCCGATGGTAATAGATCTTCTGGAACTTGTTGACGCTTTGCAGGGCGTTCCCGCCGGCCGGCTCGTCGTATCGCGAGTAGAAGAAGCCGCGGTTGTCCCTGGTCCATGAAATCCCGGAGAACTTGACCCAGCGCACCGTGTCGGCCAGGTCGCGCGCGGACTCGACGTCGCGGACACGGATCTCGTTCCAGTCCGACCCGCTGCGAGCGATGCCGTACGCGAGCAGCCGGCCGTTCTCGGACGGCTCGGTCGATGTGAGAGCGACCGTGCCGTCGTCCGACAGCGTATTGGGATTGAGCAGAACCAGCGCTCTGCCATTGCTGCCCTGCTGCCTGTACAGCACGCTCTGGTTCTGCAGCCCGCTGTTCT
>JANLGX010000032.1 GCA_024654005.1 Gemmatimonadaceae bacterium
CGCCCGCGCGGGCCAGACCTTCTTCGCCACCCAGGCTTTTGTCGCCCGCGCGGGCCACATGTCCCACGGCACCCAAGGGGTGTACGCCCGCGCGGGCCAGAAATCAGACGCCACCCAGGTGCGGCACGCCCGCGCGGGCCAGTTCCTTGACGGCACCCAAAGGGCTCACGCCCGCGCGGGCCATCCTTCACGCGCCACCCAACGGTCGAACGCCCGCGCGGGCCAACTTCGCGACGCCACCCAAGAGGTCGACGCCCGCGCGGGCCACAGGTTCTTCGCCACCCATACATAAGACGCCCGCGCGGGCCAAACGCCCCACGCCACCCAGGAATTCGACGCCCGCGCGGGCTGTTCCCTTCCACGAAAGGACACCATGACGGCTACCGCCGCCACCATCCCGTTCCCGCAGCAACCCGAAGCGACGCTCACGCTGCGCGAGCTTTGGAACGAGCAGCGTGAGGCCGGGCTTCTCAGCCCGCACGAACAAGCCGAGGCGATCGAGGCCGCGTTCGGCCCGTCGTGGTTCTCCGAGCTTTCACGCGAGGAGCGCGTTAGGCACACAGCAACGCTGCTCAATGAATACAGACGGACGAGCCGCAATATGGGATTTAAGGGTGAGCGCGTCACCGTCAGAGGCGACGGCGGACGCACCGAATCGGTCATGCGGATCGCGGTGGCAGGCAAGGCGTACTGGTCAGACACGTGGTACATCCAAAGCCAGATCAAGCAGACCCGCGACCTTACGCCGAAGGATCTTGAGTGGCTCCTTCGCGATTACCGCTCCAAGGCGTTCGAGATGATCGCCCGCGCGAAGTGGGTCGAACTTGTCCTCGATTTCGCCCGGAAGCACAAGGCGAAGACGCTCGGCGATATTGAGGCTAAGGGTTTGGATCTTCCGTCGCTTGACGTGCCGGAGGAGGACGTCTGATGGGAACGGCGGCCATTGAGCGCACGACTCCCATAGAGACCACGCCGCCGTTCCCCGGTCTCGTTGTCGAGGTCAAGAACTGGCAAACGATCCAGAAGACCCGCATCCGCGTAGAGACGCCGATCAAGGGTTACCTTCGCAACATCGGCGTCATCGAGAAGGACGCAAAGCCCGCCCTCGACGAGCTGCTCGCGCTCTCCATCCAGAACGGCGCGCCGCTCTGGATGGTCGACCAGCTTCACCTGATGAAGTCTGCCGAGAAGGAAGCGGCGAAGCGCATCCAGGCGCAGTGGAAGCATCATCCGCTAGCGCCGTGGGTCGAGACGGTGCCAGGTGTCGGCCCCCATTCGTGCGCGGTCGTGGTCGGCATGTTGAACGGCGACCCGGCTGTCGCCTACCCGATTCGTCGGGAGGGGCCGCGCGGCGCGTCCCGCTGGATCATGGAGGAGCCGTTCGAGCGGACGCTGGCGCAGTTGTGGCAGTACTGCGGGTACGGCGACCCGACGGTGCGGCGGTACGCGGGGATGCCGCAGGATGCCGCGCTTCGGCTCGGAAATCCGCTCCTCAAGTCGCAGCTCCACCTGATGGCCGAGGACGCCGTCAAGTGTAACGGCGCGCCTGACAAGAACGGGAGAGAGAGGCCGCTGTCGCCGTACCGCGCGGTTTACGACGCGCGCCGCGCCGAAACGGCGGACCGTCTCCATGAGCGCTCCTGCTCTCGGTGCGGCCCGTCTGGCCATCCTGCGCAGCCGGGGTCGCCGTGGTCGAAGAAGCATCAGATGTTCGATGCGCACCGGATTCTCTTGAAGTACGGGTTCCTGAAGGATTTGCGGCTCGCCTCTCGCCGGTTGCAGCACGGTATGGCTGGTGCGGGGGACGACGAATGACCCGCGCGGGCCACACCAACGACGCCACCCAGAGGTCGGACGCCCGCGCGGGCCAGGATACGTACGCCACCCATCAGACAGACGCCCGCGCGGGCCAGGAACCTTACGCCACCCAACGGCCAAACGCCCGCGCGGGCGGTAACACAAGGCAGGCAGCGTGACCACGGTCAGGTTCGACCCGGTAACGCTCATCCTGGTCATCGGCGCCATCGTCGCAGCAACGACGGGCCACTACACGGCCGGGATCATCCTCGCCGCCCTCTGCGGGACATTCACGGCGCCGATCGCATGGAAACGATGACCGACACGCTCTACAAGGTGCTCGACGCCGCCCAGCAACCGCACCATGGCGGCACGGGCCGGTGGACGAAGGGCCGGTGGCGCACCGCCACCGGCCCCCTTGTCCCGTGCGAGAACGGCATCCACTACTGCCGCCGCGACCAGCTTGTCCGGTGGCTCGGCCCGACCATCTGGCTGTTCGAGGACGGCTCGCCCGGCGAGACGGTTGACGCGGGCGACAAGATGGTGACCCGCAAAGGCCGGGTCGTGGAGCGGGTCGACGCGTGGAACGACGTGACGGCGAGATTGCTCGCGGCGGACGTGGCCGAGATCGCGTTGCGGTTCATCCCGGGCTCGCGGGAGCCGTTTGTGGCGGCGATTGCTGCGGCTCGCGGCTTCGCGCGCGGCGAGGTCGGCGACAAGGAGCTGGTTGCCGCGAGCGCTGTCGCGAGCGCTGCCGCGTTGGCTGCCGCGAAGGCTTCCTGGTTGGCTGTCACGGGGGATTCCGCGGGGGATGCCGCGAGGGCTGCCGCGAGGGCTTCCTCGTGGGAATCCTCCGCGAGTTATTTCACGGGGGATTCCGCGGGGGATGCCGCGAGGGCTGCCGCGAGGGCTTCCTCGTGGGAATCCTCCGCGGGTTATTCCGCGGGGGATTCCGCGAGGGCTGCCGCGAGGGCTGCCGCGTGGGCTGCCTCGTGGTCTGCCGCGAGGGTGGGGGACGAAAGGTTCGTGTGGGAATCCTCCGCGGGTTATTCCGCGTGGGATTCCGCGAGGTCTGCCGCGACGCGCGTCCAGACGGAGATCCTGTTCGACTACCTGGAAGGCAGACGGGCGTGAACGCACCGCTATTTCTCTGCGTGGTGTGCGGCTGCCCCGTGCCGCCCGCGTATGCGCGGCTCGCGTCGACCGTTTGCCACCTGCACCGAAGGCCAAGGCCTTGACTGTCGTCGCTGTCGTCTTCGTCGCGGGGTTCCTGTTGACGCTCGTGTTTGTCTCCTTCACCGGGCCGAGGGCGAAATGACCGGCTGCGAGCGGATCCTTGACCGGCTCCGGCAAGGCCCGGCCACGGCGTCGGAGCTGTACGGCCTCGGCGTCATCGCGCATTCCCGTATCAGCGAGTTGCGGAAGCGGGGGTATGCGATCACGTGCGAGCATGTCGGCGGCCACGGACCCGCCGCATACCTCTACGAGCTTCGCGGGCCGGTAGCTCAACCGGTAGAGCCGCCGCCTTTTAAGCGGACGGACGCAGGTTCGACCCCTGCCCGGCCCACAACGAGCGGCGGGCCGAACGCGGATTCGCGAGAGCCCGCCGCAACGATCGGGGCACCATCGGCAGAGCGCAACGGGGACGACGGCCCCCGCGCCACCGCGACCGCGACCCAGACACGGGCGGCGGCCGGCCCCGACAGTTTCTGCGTCGAGCCTCCTCACGACCACGGCTCCGCAGTCTGCGCCGCTGACGCCACATGGCCGGCGGCGCCCCTTTTCTCGGCCCCTGGTGGCGCTCCTACGCCTGCCGGTGTTTCCTCCAGTTCGCCGGACCCGACGGGGACGGACATCCCCGTGGAGGCGGGGGCCGAGGCCGTCTTGCATCCTGGCCAGCTGTCGGTGTTCGACACGCCCCGGAGCCGGGTGGTGCTTTGATGGCCGTCCACGCGTACAGTCCGCCCCGGTACAAGACCGACCGGGAACGCCTCGCGGCACGCCGGGCGACGTCGCTCAGGTCGCAGCATCGCAGGTACAAGGCGTACCGAGAGCTGTGCGCCGAGCTCGGCTTGTCGGTGACCAGGCGTTGGACAACCCATTACCGGGAGCTGCGTTTGGCTGCCGATTGGGCTGCCGGGTCGGGGGTCGCGTTGACGGCTGCGCACCGGTGGTGGCTGGCCCGCTATTCGCGCGACGAGATCCGCGTTCTGGGCAGGTTTGCCGACGGCGCGTTGCGCGCCACAAAGGAGGTTTGAAACCGATGGCAGAATTGACGTTCGCTGACGGGCTGCGCGAGCTGGCCGACTGGATGGACGCCCACCCCGAGGTCAATATCGCCCCGTTCGAAGTGCTGCACTACTGCCTCGACAAGGACGAGTTTCGCACGTCGGTGCGGGCGATGGGCCGCGGCGAGAAGTCGACTTCCGATCCGTACTTCTTCGTGACCCGCTGGTTCGGCCCAGTCGCGCTGCGCACGTATGCGGCGCGCGAGAAGGTCTGCCGGAGAGTGGTGAAGGGCGTCGAGCTCGTGCCTAAGGAGATCGTCCCGGCGAAGGTGGTCCCGGCGCACAGCCGCGAGATCGTCGAGTGGGAGTGCGAGCCGATACTGGCTGCCGAACGGAGGGTGTCGTGAGTAGGGTCGAGGTCACCACGCAGAAGCAGCTCGACTCCGCGATCAAGGGGCGGAAGCCCGGCGACGTGATCGTGTGCCTCGGTGGCACGTTGGATCGCCCGTTGATCGTGCGGGGGTCGAGCCACGTCGAGGCGTGGGGGTCGAGCCACGTCGCGGCGTGGGGGTCGAGCCACGTCGTGGCGCGGGGGTCGAGCAGCGTCGAGGCGCGGGGGTCGAGCCACGTCGTGGCGTGGGGGTCGAGCCACGTCGCGGCGTGGGGGTCGAGCAGCGTCGTGGCGTGGGAGTCGAGCCGCGTCGTGGCGCGGGAGTCGAGCAGCGTCGAGGCGCGGGGGTCGAGCCACGTCGTGGCGTCCAAGTTCGTCCCCGTCCAGGTCCATAGCAAGAACGTCCGCGTCAAAGGCGGAGTCGTCATCAGCGTCCCTGATCTGGACACGCTCACCCCGGCCGAGTGGTGCGACTACTACGGCGTC
>JANLGX010000033.1 GCA_024654005.1 Gemmatimonadaceae bacterium
GACGCCGTAGTAGTCGCACCACTCGGCCGGGGTGAGCGTGTCCAGATCAGGGACGCTGATGACGACTCCGCCTTTGACGCGGACGTTCTTGCTATGGACATGGACGGGGACGAACTTAGACGCCACGACGCTGCTCGACCCCCGCGCCTCGACGCTGCTCGACTCCAGCGCCACGACGTGGCTCGACCCCCACGCCACGACGTGGCTCGACTCCAGCGCCTCGACGCTGCTCGACTCCCGCGCCTCGACGCTGCTCGACCCCCGCGCCTCGACGCTGCTCGACCCCCGCGCCTCGACGCTGCTCGACTCCAGCGCCACGACGCTGCTCGACCCCCGCGCCACGACGTGGCTCGACCCCCCCGCCACGACGAGGCTCGACCCCCGCGCCTCGACGCTGCTCGACGCCAGCGCCTCGACGCTGCTCGACCCCCGCACGATCAACGGGCGATCCAACGTGCCACCGAGGCACACGATCACGTCGCCGGGCTTCCGCCCCTTGATCGCGGAGTCGAGCTGCTCCTGCGTGGTGACCTCGACCCTACTCACGACACCCTCCTTTGTCGGCAGCCAGTATCGGCTCGGCGCTTGCGTGCATCCTCGCGTCGATTGTGCGCCGAGCTCATCGCTCATCCCCATCGCATCCGCGGAAGATCTCGACCGCCCACGCCTCGCCTACAACGCGGTAGCCGCCTTTGGAAAGGTGATCTTCAAGGTCTTCGGCGTCACTGAACCAGCCCCGCATGACGTCTTTCGGGTGCCCGTACATCGCGTCGTAAAGGTCTGGCCCCCAACGCTTCATCAACGCCCCCCGCCGAGCCAACCTAGGCCCCACGACTTGCGCGCCGGCTCAGGCGTGATCGGCGGGTGTCTGCGCGCGTAGGCGGCGATGATCTCTCTGCCCCTGCGCTCGACCGTGTCGCGCCCAGCGGGATCGAGATACCTTCCCGTGGACGCCTGGTCGAGGTCGCACTGCGCGCAGGCGAGCCATTCCTCTATCGCCATGCGGCGCTCGTTCCAGGCGGGGCGGTAGTCGTCGTCCTCCCCGATGCGCCGTGCGTCGCTCCATGCGTCGAGGCAGAACATGCGGGCGGCCTGCAACCCGGCAAAGAGTTCGTCTCGATCGTCCTGCGTCATCTTGTCGAGTGACGACAGGCCGATCGTCAGTAGGGCGGTCATCGTTCCTCCTGCGTCGAGATGGTGAGTTCCGCGTCCGCGATGCCGAGACAACGCACAAGCTCAGCCAGGGCGTCCCGGTTGAACTGGCCGAGGTACGGCCAGGCTTGCGGGTCGAGCCGGCCTGTGATCGTGACGAGCACCGGGCGGTGAACGACCGTGTCGCGGCTCACGCGGTCTGCCTTGCGCGGAGATGGACGAGAAGCTGGGCGCCGATCAGCTCCGTGTACGCCGGCGGAATCGCATCTTTGAGCTCGTCGGTGGTCATCCAGTCGATCCCCATCGCGTCACGGCAAACGGCGACGGGGAATCCGACCTGGCCGCCGCCGTAGACCGGGACGATCGCGTTCGCGGGCGGCGTGTATGGCGCGCGCATGCGGTGCGGGTTCGATCGTTGGAGCCCATGCGCACACGGCGGCGCCATCAGCGGCCAGTTCGTCTCGAACAGACGATGCCGACGGACACGGAGCCCGAAGCTGGATCCGCATAGCGTCGTCGGCGCGCGCATCGCCTTCCGGGCGTCCGGGATGTTCTCGATGACGTACGGCAGACCGCTCTGCTCGAGCAGTTCCCGGACGGGCTCGATGAGTAGCGGGTGATCGCCGCCCTGCACGCTGTAGCCCGGGCACGGCGGCGAGGCGTGTATCGCGGCGAAGTCCTCGCGCCACAAGCCGCCGCCCGGCATCGGCAGCCGCTCCCCGTGCTGCCAGGCCGCGAGGAACTCAAGCGCGTCCGCCCGCACGAACTCGAACGGGTACCGCGGCTGCGGAGCGATGTCCACGCCCACCACGTCGAAGCCGGCACGGTGGTAGCCCACCGCAGCGCCGCCCGCGCCCGAAAAGAGGTCCAACAGCTGCGGTCTAGACACCGTGGCATTCCGCTACGCGACGTGTTACAAAGTCAGCGCCGGAGATTGCCGCCGCATGGCTGAGCGGTTCCGCCTGGAACGTTCCCCTGGTTCGAATCCAGGCGGGCCCAAAATGGCTCAACCATGCGGCAGACACGAAGGCCGGGTGGAACATGCTTCCTACGCCTCGTCCCGTGCCGCGAGCATGTCAGCCGCAGCAGCCTGATCCTCGAACGCGAAAGTCGTGTAGATGTCGATGGTGGTGCTGATCTGGGAATGCCCGAGGTTCTTCTGGACAGCCACCATGTTCCAGTTCGTCGCCCGGCCAAGATCGGTCGCGTACGTGTGCCTGGCCGAATGAGCGCGCCTGCCCCGCCACAACCCCGGCTCCACGATCCCGGCCCGGTGCAGACACCGGTACCACCAACGGTGGGCCGTCGACTGCGCCATCTTCCTGTCCGGCGTCGCGACCCCGTCCTCGACGTTCTGGTTGCGGCCCCGGGCCGGGTACAGGATGTAGTCGCTGCCGCGCGGGGTCCGGCCGAGGCCTGGAAGCTCCGTCAACAGGAACTCGTCCAGCGCACGTACGAGCGCACCCCGGATCGGCACCCTCCGCGACTTCGACCCCTTCCCAAACCTGACCAGCACGTACATCTCGGCCAGGTTCACGTCCCGCACCTGCAACTTCCGCAACTCACCCTTGCGGAGCCCAGCCCGGAGCAGCAGCAGGACACAGGCGCGGTCGCGGATGCTCGTCTGCGCGGTGACGATCGCGGCCCGCTCCTCCTCCGTGAACAGGTCGGTGATCGGCGGCGTTTTCCGCTTCGGGTAGCGCAAACGACCGGCGGCGTTCGCGGGGGTGCGGCCCTCCTCGTACAGCCACCGGAAAAAGTCACGGTAAGCAGCGGTAACCCGGCGGCGCGACCCTTCCGGGTAGGTGTCGCGGCACGCCCGCAAATCATCAATGGTGAAGTCGCCCGGCGTCTTCGTCGCTTTGAACGTGACGAGGCGTGCGAGGTCACGCTCCCGTGACTCCACGGACGACGCCTCCCCGTTCTCCTCGTTCTTCTTGAAGCTCAGGTAGTCGGAGACGTCGGAACCTGAGCGTGTGAGCTCGTAGCTCCGGTCTTTCACCGAGGCCCCAAGCATACGCTCCACGAGCTCGAGAACAGCGTCGGGAGCCACCGTCCCGTTCATGCGGCCTCCAGCCCGACGGCACCACCATCGGCTCGACATAGCCCCCTGTAGATGAGCCTGAGCGGGGGCGGCAGGTCGCCGGGCGGGTCTCCAAAAACCCTTCCGCTCGGGTTCAAATCCCGTCGCCTCCACTCAGGCTCACCACAGGGTAGACGCGGCGAGCGTGTCGCGACAGGGCCAGCGCAAATGGCCGGGCGCACCACGCCGCGATCCATCCCAAAGAAGGGGCGCTTGGCCCTGTCGGAACACGCGTGCCGCTTGCGGCGTAGGTTCATTACGAAAACCGCGCAGCCGTCGTCGCGATAGTCATCTCCGACCCCGGTTCGCCGCGCCCAAGCCTGAACCATCCGGTTGCCCGAACGTTGCTACCAATGAGCTGGACGCGAACGTAGACGAAGTTTCCCGGTAACTCGCGATGTCGCAGCTCGTGCGGGTCGACTACGCGGTTGTCGTCATTGAAGACGTACCAGCGGGCTTCGTCCCGATACTTGAATGCCATATCCACCGGTTCGGCTGAGCCGTTAGCGGGAATGGAGATTTGGGGCGCGCGCAAGCCCGTTTGGGGACGCAACGGTTGGTCGTCTTCCGCCGCCCATCTCCCCTTCACTCCGGTAAAAAGACGGTTGCCGCTTTCGTCCCAAAAGGTAAGGTTAATCCGCACGTTGTCTGCGCTTGTGTCACCCCAACGGGGTTCGTTCGATACATCGATATATGCGAAAGAGCCGACCCGCTGCCCCGGCCGAGGTATGGGCGGCATCGGCCGAGACTCGCAATAGGGGTCGGAAACGCGCAGGCGAGGACGTGACGTGATGCCACTGGTCCATGCGTACGCGCCAACAACGACCAGCGCGAGTCCGACCGCAAGAAGCGTCAGGGCGAGCGTTGACCCGCCGTGTGCGCTCATCTGGACAGCGGCTGCCGTCCCGTTCATGCGGCCTCCAGCAGCGACAGCTGCGCCGGAGCGAGCCTCGCGTCCCGGTAGTCGCACGCCACGCGCAGCATCTCCCGCGCGTAGTCGGCCCGTCCGCGCCAGACGGCGGCGGCCTCGTCGTCCCGCGCCTCTTGTGAGGTGCAGGCGTGGAGGGCGGCACGCATCAGCGCGAGTTTCGCCTCGAACACGCAGACGCCCGGGTCCGTGCCGCCGTTTCCGTGCCGGGCGGACATCAGCCAGCCGCCCCGAAGTCGAAGCGGGCGAGGGCAGCATCGAGCCTGTCGAGGCCGCATTCGCACGCGCCGTACGCTTCGCGGACGGCGTCGTGGATGAGCGACCGGACGCGGAGGGAGGTCGAGTCAGTCACGACTCACCGCCGGGGACGAGCGAGTCTGACGTGGTGCCGTCCGGCCAGATGATGAGCACCGGCTTGCCCGCGCGGCGCGCGTACCGGACGGTCGCCCACGTCCCGGAGCGAAGCACCTCACGGGTTTGCCGGGGGCAGGCGACGAGCATGTCGCACGAGCGTGCGATGACGCGGTTCCGGTCGAGGGGCGGCCGGGGAGCGAACTCGACGTCGTTGGGGGCGTCGGAGCGCTTCGCCGCGCCGAGCGGGGCTGAGGGGAGCCCGACGACCTTCAGGCGGAGCTCGCTGGCGGCGCGGGCGGCGGTGTCGTCGGCGCCGACGCAGCACCCGTGGAGCAGCCGGTCGGCGCCGAGGCGGCGCTGGTGCGCGAGGACACGCCGGAGCGTCTGCTCCTGCGCCTCGGTGAGGCCGCCCTGCGTTCCGGTAAACCCGAGGACGGTCATGCGAGGGACGCACGCCACGCGCAGCATCTCCCGCGCGTAGTCGGCCCGTCCGCGCCAGACGGCGGCGGCCTCGTCGTCCCGCGCCGCCCAGTTCCAGCCCCACGGCTTGCCGATCGGATGCTCGTCGCAGCCACAGCACCACTGGCCGATGCAGTACGGGCGTTCGCCGCCGATGATCTCGTGACGCTCGACCGTGCCGCCGTCCGCCACCCAGCGCGCCTTCGAGCACTCCGGCGCGTGGGCGTAGACGCCGCCGCACTCGACGCACTTCGGCGGCTCGCGCTTAGTCGTCATGGTCGGCCTCTTCGGTGGGTCTCACAAGTCGCCGCGTCGCCGCAGTAGTCGCCGCAGACCGGGCACGGCAACTCGGCGCGGCCGCGGGCGGCGATGTCGCGCTCGGCTTCGGCCAGCTGCTCGCGCCACCTCTCGACGCCGATGCAGCCGATGTAGCGGCCGTGCCAGTCATAGACCATCGCCATTCCTTCGCGTGGCTCCGGCTCGCGGGCGGCGAGCGTCGCCAGCGCCCCGAACGCACGAGCGAAGTCGCAGTCGTCCGAGTGCTCGTCGTCGTCCGGGTCGTACTTCCCGCAACTCGGGCAGTAGTCCCAGTCATAGCTGCGCCGTAGCGCCTTCGCGACCGTCTCGTACAGCGCGTCGCTCACGCCGCCCTCCGTTTCCTCAGCCGCCACGAGCCGTCCGACTCGCCCATATCCCCGCGGTCCAACAGCCGGTCATACGCATCCACCAACGCCGCCCTGGCACTCTCCACGTCAATCTCCATCTGCTGCCGACGGGTCTCGTCGTGGAAGCCGTGCGGCTGCCGGTCGTCGCGGTCGTCGCGGAAGTCGAGGGAAATCACGCCGCACGCTCCTTCGGAGTCGTCAGGAAGAAATGCAGAATTTCGACGAGCACGTAGTAGAGGCTGTCGCCGTCACGGCCCAATTCGCGGCGGGCCAGGGCGAGCATGGTCGCGAACGCCTCGCCGCCCTTCGGCCGTTCCCCTAGCGGGATGTAGACGCCCTCGATGCTGGCTGCCCCTTCGGGTTTCGGCTTCGCCTCGGCCGTAATGCTGGCCTGCCGGCGGCACTTCGGACAGAGTGCACCCTCGGCGTAGTACCGGTCGAGGAACCGCTTGCCTTTCTTCGCGACGACGTACTGGCGCTCCAACGGCGTAAGGGACGCGCGGATTGCGTGGGCGATTTCCTCCCAGCCGGGGGTTTTCCGCTCCCACGCCCCGTGGCAGTCCTGGCAGAGCGGAACCACGTTTGCGGGAAGGTCGTCGCCGCGCAATGAGCGGGGAACGACATGGTGGAATTCGATGCGGTCGGTCGACTGGCATGACCGGCACGGCCCGTGCTTCTCCGCCACGATGCGTGTCCAGTCGTCGCGGTCGGCGACGAGGCGGCCGGCGTCTTTGACGTCGGGTGCGCCGCTCACGAGCCGCCCCGCCAAACACAAGACGCGTAAAACGAACACTGCGTCGGACTACACCAATAGCCGAGCGGCGACGCCCCAGGCCACGGCCCAGCCTCCCCGTAAACCCCCAAGAAATGCCGTACCGTCGCGACCGTCACATCAACCAGCCGCTCAAACGCCTCCAGCTGCCCGGCCGAACGGGTCGTCACAAGCTCCTGCTGCTGCGGCTTCAACGTCCGCACCGCCACCTGCACCCCGAACTCCGTCGCAGGGTTGCCCTCCCGCTCCCGGCCGTACAGGTAGGCGGTCGCCTGAGTCGACTTGTCCAGATCCGCCTGCGTCTTCCGCTTCGTCGTCGTCTTCACATCCAGAATTCGGCGGCGGACATCCTCCACGTCAACGCGCATCGACAGCGGCACACCAGACGCGGTTTTCACCTCGAGCCACCGTTCAACCGCCACCGGCTGCACCGTCGGCGCAAGCACCTGATGGAACCCCGGCAGAGCGTCGGTGCCGACCATCGCCGTGATGACCCCGCTCTGGATCTGGTCTGGCTTCGAGTCGTACCAGTTGATCTCCCGGACGCCCTTCTCCTCGTCCAGGACGGTGTTGAACGCGTCGCCCGTCATGTCGCGCATCACGGGCACCGGCAAGTCCTCGTGCGAGTCGATCTTCTGCAAGAAGTTGCGCTCGACCGCGCGGTGGAACGCCCGGCCGAAGATCGTCTTGTCGGTGGCGGGGCGGGGGTCGCGGTCGATGCGTTCGCGCCGCCATTGTTCGGCGCACTTCCAAAACGCGTCGATGCTAGACGGCGACAGGTGCTCGACCGGCAGCCCGTCCAGAGGGTTGTCGGCGGGGAGGATGCCGAGCAGCTCCTCGAGCGCGCTCACGCGGCACTTCCAGACGCGGTAGCGCGGGGGTCATCACTCGGGAAGCCGCTCATGGCTTCGTCTCCTCGGCAGCACGGGCGGCCAAAAGCGCCTCGCCCTGCGTCGCGTGGAACGACACGAGTCGGCTGCGGAAGCGGCCGGGCTCCGAGTAGCTCTCCTGCACAGCCCATGTCTTGCGGCCGTCGTCCTCCCGGTGCGGAAAGACTCTGTACCAGCGGCGCGTCTCAGGCATCGTGCCCGTCTCCCCCGGACAGACGGGCGGCCCGCATCGCAAGCTCCGTCAGTTCAGCCGCGTCGCCACGGTAGAGCGCCTTCCACGCAGCGAGCAGCGCACGCAGCGGTGCTTCGGGATCAGCGAGAACGGCTCGGGCGAGCGGCATTGGATCCCACGCATCAGTCGCCATCGGGCGTCTCCTCGGCGGCATCGGCAGCGGGGGCAGGCAGCCAGTCGTCCGCACGCCAAATCGGTTCACACGTTTCGCGATGACCCTTCGGCCGGGCGCAATACGTCCGTGCGGCGTACACGCCGCGCATCGGGCGCCCGCACTCGGGTGCGCCGCTCACGCCGACTCCAAGCGCCACACGCGAAACGCCCCGGACAAATCCTTGTCGCACTCCCACCAACGATCCTCCTCCCACAACACCGAGCCGTCAGAGTCACGCTCGACGTGCGGCTCGTAGCGCATCCACCGTGAGAGGCAGCTCACCTCGGGCAACGCCACGTCCCATTGCTGCATCGCCCACCGGATAGCGTCGATGCGTCGCGGATAGCGGCTGCGTGGCAGCCAGACCGTGTCGTCCCATTCGCCCCAGACGCCCATCTCGTCAGGCTCGCGGATCTCGGGGACGGCCAACGGCTCCAAGCCGCTCCCACCGCACCGAGGACACGCATCCTCATCACGCGCGGGCAGCTTCAAGAACGTCCAAAGTCCCGCGCGCTCACTCGTCATGG
>JANLGX010000034.1 GCA_024654005.1 Gemmatimonadaceae bacterium
TGCAGTTCGTGTTGACCGGCGACTTCAGGAACTGGATCGTGTCGTAGATCGCCATCCCCGACGACACCGACCCGCCGGGCGAGTTGATGTACAGGTGGATGTCGCGCTCCGGATTGTCCGCCTCCAGGAAGAGCAGCTGCGCGATCACGATGTTGGCGACGTCGTCGTTGATCGGCGTGCCGATGAAGACGATGCGGTCCATGAGCAGGCGCGAGAAGACGTCGTACGTCCGCTCACCGCGACTCGACCGCTCGATTACGTACGGTGTGTAGATAGTTGGCATCTCTTGCTCTTCTTCCTCGGTATCGGCTTTAGGCATCGGTCTGAACTTCGTTCTGGTCGAGCAGCCACTTGAACACCTTGTCCTCGGTCAGGCTCCGCTCCAGCTCCTTGAGCCGGCCGGCCTTCTCGAGGGAAGCATACACCTGTCCCGGGTTGGCGCCGCGCTTTTCGGCGAGCTCGGTGATCCGGTCGTCGAGGTCCTTCTCCGTCGCGGTCAGATTCTCGCGCTCGGCGAGCGTGTCGATGACGAGATCGCGCCGCACCTGCTGCTCCGCCATCGGCAGGAATTCCGCGGCGAACTTCTCCCGCTCGCTCTCCGGGATCTGGTACGCTTCGGCGTAGCCGTCCATCACTTGGCGCACCCAGCTCTTCGGCACCCCGAACGGGTTGGCCGAGATTATCTCGCCGAGCAGCCGGTGGCGGACCAGGCTGTCGGCCTCGCGCTCGGCGTGGCGCTCGAGATCGGAGCGCACCGCCTGCTTGAGCGCGTCGAGCGAGTCGAAGTCGCCGACCTCGCGCGCGAACGCGTCGTCGAGGGCCGGCGCCGACTTGCGCTTGACGTCGTGCAGCGTGACGCGAACCGTTTTTGTCTTGCCGCGCTGCGCCTCGTCGGGGAAGTCGTCGGGCCATTGCACTGGCCGCTCGACCGTCTCGCCCGGCGCGAGCTGCATGATCAGGTCTTCGATGCCGGCGATCGCCTGGCCGCCGCCGAGCTCCACGGGGTACTCGCGCGGCTCGGCGACCTCGCCGGACTCTTCCTTCGTAGAGAGCGTCACGCGCACCCGGTCTCCGACCGCGGGCTTGTCCTCGACCGGAGTCCATGCGGCCTTCTCGTCGCGGAGCTGCTCGATCTGCTCGGTGAGCTGCGCGTCGGTGATCTCGACCTTGGGCCGCGTGATCTTGAAGCCGCTCGTGCGCGCGAGCTCGAGAGTGGGCCGCACCTCGACGTGCAGCTCGAAAGTCAGCGGCTTGCCATCCTCGAACTTGACGTCGTGGATGTGCGGCTGCGACGCGATCTTGAGGTCTTGCTTGGTGATCACTTCCTCGTACGCGTCGCGCACCAGGGATTCCAGCGCCTCCTGCCGGATCTCCTTGCCGAACTTCTTCTGGATCATCGCCGGCGGCGCCTTGCCCTGGCGGAACCCGGGCATGCGCACCTTGGTCGCGTAGCGGCGGGCGGCCTTTTCTTCGGCCTGCTTCACGGTCTCGGCCGGGACGGACACCTGAATGCGGCGGTCCACTCCGGTGGATTCTTTGGCGTTAAACTCCATCGCCTAAAGTTAATTCATGGGTGCCGACACCTGTAAAAAGTGGCCTGCACTCGGGCGCTAGCGAACCGCTGGCGGCGCACCCCGGATGGTCACGTCCACCGTATATCCGTCTTTCGCCAGCAACACTCGAAGGAGGTGAACGGCGCTCTCGTTGGCATGACGCAGCAGCCCGAGCGTGCTCCCCGCCGCGGTGAGCTGTGCACGCGCCTGGCGCTGAATCGCATCCCGGTCCGCCGGCCTGAACGGATTCCAGAGTCCGCCGCGCTCGTCATACGTCGTCATGTCCGTGATTTCGATGCCGATCAGCCGCGCGGACGGGATGCGCATCGTGATACGCCTGGCGGAGTGATCGATCGTGACGTCGGGTTTGTCGCCGAGGTCGATGCCTGCCAGGAGGCGTCCAGTCACGACGACAAGCGAGCGCTTGGTCGACCCATACCACGTGTTCTCGTAGACGATCACGTCGCGCACAGTCGCTTCGCTGGAGACCAGCTTCGCTACCGCGCGCATCTGCTGGACGACAAGGTCGTGGGTGACTTTTGTGCCGCCTTTGAAGAAGGCGAAGGGCAGGCGGCTGCTGCAATAGCCGGTGGCGATCACGATCAACACAGCCGCCGCCAAGAGCGCGACCGTTGGACGCATCAGAGCGCGATACGGCGGAAGCGCCGGGTGCGACGTTCCTGTGGGAGGATTTACCTGACGCTTGTGGGTCTCATCTCCAGCAGGGGGTGGCATCAACGAGAATATAGGAGCGACTCACCCCGCCCGCGCGCGCACGCTCCCTCCGTGCGCCCTGCAACGACATGCGAAAGGGGGGACTCGAACCCCCACGGGTTTCCCCACTGGATCCTAAGTCCAGCGCGTCTACCAATTCCGCCACTTCCGCGTGTCCGGAAAATACATCCGCCAAGCGAAAGCGGCGCCGAAGATCAGCGCCGCTTTGCCAAGAGCCAACAGCCAATAGCCAACAGCTCTGTCAATCAACCCTGATGTTCACCACTCGCTCCTGGCCGCTAGGGTCCGGTCTTTTCACTCGTAGCGAGATGTAGTCGCCCGCGCTGAGTCCTCGCAGAACATCCTGCAGGCCGGCGACGTCGTCGATCTTGCGCTCGACTGGCGACAGCACGCCCACGATGATGTCCTGCTCGTCGAGCCGCTGCCACGCCGGGCCCAGGCCCACGCTGGTCACCAGCACTCCCCGCTGATCGCCCAGCCGCAGGCTCTGCGCGAGCTGCGCCGAAACGGTCGTGACGGAAACGCCCAGACGGTTGTTGCTAGTGACCGCGGCAGGCTCGACGCGCGGGCGCCTGTCTGCCGGGGCGACCGCGACGTCCGTGGGAGCCTCGGTGAGACGAACCCGGAACGTGTGCTGCTTGCCGAACCGCACTACCTGCAGCTCTACGGTCTCACCGGGCTGGTGAGAGCGCACGATTCGCTGCAGTCCGGCGACACGGTCGACCGGCTGGCCGTCAGCCGCGACGATCACGTCGCCCTGTCGCACTCCGGCCCGCTCGGCGGGCGTGTTCTCGCCGCTGAAGCCCTGCACCTTGACGCCCCGCACCTCCTGAAGCCGCGCGGCCGCGGCGTCTTCAGCGTCGATTTCGGCGATGCCGACACCCAGGACCGCGATCCGCACGCGGCCGTGCTCGATGATGTCCGTCATCACCTTGCGGGCGAGCGAGACCGGGATGGCGAAGCCGTACCCGGCGTTGAAGCCGGTCTGGCTGGCGATGGCTGTGTTGATGCCGATCACTTCGCCGCGGCTGTTGATCAGCGGCCCGCCCGAGTTGCCGCGGTTGATCGCGGCGTCGGTCTGAATGAAGTCGAAGATGCCGTACTGGTTGGTGCCCTGGATTCCGTTCAGCGCGCCGGTGGTGCCGCGCCCTTTCGCGCTGATGATGCCGGCCGTCACCGTGTGGTCGAAGCCGAGCGGGTTGCCGATGGCGAGCACCCATTCGCCGACGCGCGAGCGATTGTCGTCGCCCAGCACCGCGAACGGGAAGTTGTCGCCTTCGATCTTGAGCACCGCCACGTCGGTCGTGGGGTCGGTTCCGACCACTTTCGCGACGTACTGCCGGCCGTTGAGCAGGCGGACCGTCACCCGGTCGGCGATCGTGCGCATGTCGCCGCGCGTGACGACGTGATTGTTGGTGAGGATGTATCCATCCTTCGACACGATCACGCCGGATCCCTGGCCGGTCTGAATGCGCGGGGCCTGGCCCTGCTGGAGCTGCTCGAACAGCTCTTCCATTCCATCCGGCACCGCCCCGGGCGGGATCCGCAGCTGCATGCGGCCGCGGCCGCGGGTCGTGTCGGGGCGGATGTCCACCGTGATCGAGACGACAGCCGGCGTGACGCTCTCGGAGATGGAGACGAACGCGTTGCTCGCTTCGGCGACCGTTTGCACGTCCATCGCGGACGGGCGGCTCTGGGCGAAGGTCGGGCGCGTCCAGTCCATGCCGGAGGCGATCATCAGCCCGCCGACGAATGCCAGGATGACAGCAAGCGCCCAGCGGGCGCGAGAGAACGAGGGGATCATATGCAACACCTTTGTGGAAGCTGTGGGATGCGAAAGCTACCTACTATGACACCTGAGGCACGCCGCAGGTTTCATGAGCGCCTATACCATGAACGTCCCGGAGCACCCCGCCGTTGACGCAGTTTGCGCGCCGGGAGGAAGCTGGGAGGCGGGGCGGCGCGTTGAGTGTTCCTCCGCAGGACCGTGTTAGCGCGAAGCGCGTAGGTCCAGCGGAGGAACACCCAACGCGCCGCCCCGCCTCCCAGCTTCCTCCCGGCGCGCAAACTGCGTCAACGGCGGG
>JANLGX010000038.1 GCA_024654005.1 Gemmatimonadaceae bacterium
TGCGGCGTATCCTCCCCGCTCGACCACGGAGGCACGATGCAGCAGCTACACGGTCACCCCTCCCGCGTGCCCTTCACGACGACGGCCCCCTCGGCGCCCATCGGCATCCGGCGGGGGGCGGCGGGACCGGGCTGGGTGGGCTACGTCACGCGGAGGGGGATGTGAGACTCCCGCTCGGCTGGTGGATCGGGTGGACGTGGACGCACTGCAACGGCGTGTCGTCGCACACGTCCGCGATCGTCCTCGCGCGGCATCCCCGGACGTCGATCACGTGGACGTTCGCGGCGTACGTCAACCGCCGCGCGGGGCAGCACCGCTCGTGGGGCTTCCACTGGTGGAGCCCACCGTCGGGCTACGGGAGCGCGCAGGTCGCGACGCCCGTCGGAGGGCTGACGATCGCGTGGCAGCCGTTCATGCGGCGGGACGCGGAAGGAGTCGGCTCGTGAGCGGCAAGACGAAGATCCAGTGGTGCGACAAAACTTGGAACCCCATCCGCGGCTGCTCGCGCGTCTCCGAGGGCTGCCGGAACTGCTACGCGGAGAAGGTGGCCGCGCGCTTCTCCGGCCCGGGGCAGCCGTACGAGGGCCTCGCGACGCGCGGGCCGGCGCGGTGGACCGGAAAGGTGCAGCTCGTCGAGAAGCACCTCGCCGACCCGCTGCGCTGGCGCGACCCGTCGCGGATCTTCGTCAACTCCATGAGCGACCTGTTCCACGAGGCGCTGCCCGACGAGGCGATCGACCGCGTCTTCGCGGTGATGGCGCTCGCGCCGCGGCACACGTTCCAGGTGCTGACGAAGCGGCCAGAGCGGATGCGGGAGTACATCGTGGCGCTGGACCCGGAACGCCTCGCGCAGGCCGCCGAGCGCGACTGGGGTGACGAGGGCGGCGTCTACGTCTCGAACTGGATCAACGGCTGGTCGCGGCCGCGCGGCTTGCCAGAGGACGGCAACCCGCTCGACGGCTCGAGGCGGCGGTGGCCGCTCCCGAACGTCTGGCTCGGCGTCAGCGTCGAGGACCAGGCGACGGCCGACGCGCGCATCCCGCTGCTACTCCGGACGCCGGCCGCGGTGCGGTTCGTCTCGTACGAGCCGGCGCTCGGACCGGTGACGTTCATGCCGTGGTGGATGAAGGCGCCGCCGGGGCCACCCGATCCACCGACGAACCGGGCGCGCCATCTCGACTGGGTCATCGTCGGCGGCGAGAGCGGACCGGGCGCGCGACCGTTCGACGTCGCCTGGGCGCGCTCCGTCATCGCGCAGTGCAAGGCCGCTGGCGTGCCGGTGTTCGTGAAACAGCTCGGCGCCGACCCACGCGAGACGGCACGCGAGGACCAGGGCTCGCACCTCGACGACTGGCCCGACCTCGACGTCGACAACGAGCCGCAGCGCGCAGGCCCGTCGCCAGGCGGTGGGCAGTCGTGGGCGATCCCCCTCCGCGACCGCAAGGGCGGCGACATGGACGAGTGGCCCGCCGACCTGCGCGTGCGGGAGTTCCCCCCGGTGAAGCCGTGAGGAACCTCAGCTTCGCCCTCACCACCGCCCAGGTCCGCGCCCGGACGAAGACGGTCACGAGACGCAGAGGCGTCTGGTGGTCCCGCGTCCTCAAGCCCGGCGATCTCCTCTGCGCC
>JANLGX010000040.1 GCA_024654005.1 Gemmatimonadaceae bacterium
GCCGCCGATCTGGTGGCGAGCCTGAAGGCGCAGATGGGTGGCAAGCCGAAGACCGAGAAGGCCGAGGCCGAAGTGACCTACCCGAAGTGGGCGGGTCGCGCTGGCTGGCAGTTGTCTGACGGGTCGTACATCGCCCGTGAGGACGATGAGGACAAGGATGGGCACAAGGCACGGGCCGAGGCGGCTGAAGCCGCTCTGACGGGCACCTAGACCTATGAGGGCACATGGCCGACGTACTGACTGATCGCGCATCGCTGGCTCGCGGCTTCTATCGCCTGACGGCCACGTCGAACACGAATCCGGCGCTGATCGAACATGACAGCACCTCCCTTGAGGCGGTGTATCAGTTCCTCCAGTACGGGCTGTGGGACGCTCAGGAGTACATGATCGACTCGGGCATGACGGATCGGTGGGTGACCACTTCGTCGGCCCTGTCGTTCTCTGGTGCGGATTCAACGGACGGTGGGCGGTACGTGAGCCTGCCGTCCGATTTCCTGCGTCTGGCGGGCGACGAGAAGCGGTCCGCATTGCGGTACCCGACCGGCCAGCGTTGGGGCGTGCTCGGTGACTTCGATGACAGGCATCGGTACCGGGGCAACGTGTACTGGCTCCAGAACGAGAAGCTGTGGGTCGCGCCGGGTGCCAGCCCTCCGTCCACGCTGGTGATGGACTACCACCACCAACTCGCCACGCTGGCCGACTCTACGACGGTCGATTTCCCGACGCAGCACCGGGCATTGATCGTGGCGTATGCGGCTGAACGTGCGTCGAACGATGCGTGGTTGCCCGGAGGCATGGAACAGGCCGCGATGATCTCTGCGAACCTGCTGAAGCGCCAGCGCGAGGCGAAACGTCGTGCGCGTAGGACGGATGGACCGAAGAAGATGAAGCGGCGTGCGTCCGCTGGAACCCACTGGTGGTAAGGAGATAGGACAATGGCTGGAGGACAGAGGATCAACGACACGCTGCGCTGGGCTGGCGGCGGCGAGATCGCGGGGAACACGAGCGTCACCGCTTGCCCTGACGTGGACTGCAAGTGGGTCAAGTTCAAGGCGAAGGGCGACAACGCGACCACGGTAGCGGTCGGCCCCAATTCCGGGCTAACGCTTCCTGCCGGGACCGATACCACGACGGCGGGCTGGCCGCTCGCTGCGGGCGAGGAAACGGACTGGATGCCGGTTCCGGGTGGGAACCTGTCGAACATCTACAACATCGCCACGGCTGCTGGTGACGACCTCATCTACGAATACCTGACCTAGCCATGATCGGACTACGCCCCACACTGTCACGTAGGCGAGGCGGCAAGCCCAGCGTTGCAGGCAACTCCACCGTGAAGTTGCGGATGAAGGATCAGGCGTCCACGAACGGCGTGATGATCGACTATTCCGGCAACGGCCATCACGGGGGGTACGGTGGCGTGAAGAAGGCTGCGATCCTGGACACGGTGTATGGGGATCGTGGGCTGATTCTGCCGGGGATCGCTGGGAATTACGCCTCGACTCCTGACGCTGCCGCGCTCAGAATTACGTCTGG
>JANLGX010000041.1 GCA_024654005.1 Gemmatimonadaceae bacterium
GACGCATCATGCGCGTCATCGAGGAGGGGCAACCGGGGCACGCAAACAACCGTGGCTACGTGGTCTCCCATGTCGGGCTGAACAACGAGGAGCATTGGAGCGACTTCCGGGACTTCGACCTCGCCGACCAGGAGGCGGTGCAGCGCTGGCTTCATGAGATGAGCAAAGACGCGGCCGGGGACGAGGAGGACACCAGCCGTGAAGGCGGCGGCCAGCCCCGTCGCTTCGACGAGATGCCGGCGGTCGCCGGGGAGATCATCAGCCACTTCCTGCGCGATCAGTTTCTCGATCCCGAGGACGATCGCGTCATCGAGAAGATCCTCGCCAGCGAGGTCGTTGCCGGCCTCACGGTCCGCGACATCGGGGTGACGCCCGAAGCGCTCCGCGCGACACTACGCGCGAAGTTCGCAAGTGGACCGAAGCAGGAGCCGCCCGGCCCGGCGACACCGATCGCACCGCAACGCGCCCGGCAGGCAGCGCGCAAGCGCCTATCCGAGCGCTTGCAGTCCGTTGGCGCGAGGGTGCTCGCGGATCTCGAACTGTCTCGGGCTGGACGGGACCTTGCGCAGGCCGAGGGCAAGAGCGCGCGTATGAACAACGCAAAGCTGATCGCGACCCTACTCAACCAGGCGGTCAACGATCATCTCGGACGCGACTCTGGCACACGGCCAGATTGGTCGCGCGAAGAGGCCGAGCGCGCGTACAACAACCTCGATCAGGTCGCCGACACGCTGCGCGACCGGCTTCACCAGAAGCTCGGCCAACGGAGTTGACCTATGGCGCAGATCCGATCGCTGCTCAAAGACGCCTGCATCGAGATTGCTGAGCGCAAGCGGACCTGTCACCGCAATCGCAAGGGCCATTCCATCGCCAAGGGCGAACCGTGCCTAGTGATCATCGAGGAGCTCGGCAACAAGAAGAACTACTGCACGACGTGCGCGGCACAGATTCTCGCGAAGGTCGAGGCCGACCTCGGCGCTTTGCGATGCGAGTTGCGCCCACCCGACGTCGACGGCGCGTGACTCGTGCCCCTGCGGAGCGCCCTGTCCCCAACTGCGAAGACCTTGTCCAAATTCAGACTGGGCGGTCTGGTCGGAGAATGAAATGTCGATCCAAATCCGGAGCGAACCGCCCGTCGACTTGCGCGCACGCGTCGCGCACCACGAAGCGGGTCATGCGGTGGTTGCGCGAGCGCTCCACTTCGAGATCGGCGGGGCAAGCATCGTTACGGAAGAGGACTCAGCGGGACGTGTGATCAACCGCTGGAGCGAAGCATTGCTCGCCGCCCTCGAAAATGAGGATCTGTCGATACAACAGGCAGTCGAAGCGATCCAGGTCTTCCGTGCGGGACGTGCGGCCGAGGAGCGATTCCTCGGTTCCGGCCGCGAGGTGACTTGGGGCGTCGACGGGTCTGAGGACGACGATCGGCGGGCGCTGGTCCTCGCGAACCGCGCCGCGCCGGTAGATGGCTTCGCCCTGATGGCCTTCGGAGGCGAACTCACGAAGACTCTCGTCGCCTTCCAGTGGACCGCTATCACCCGGCTCGCGGAACTTCTGCTTGAGCATGACGTCGTGACGGCTGACGAAATCGACGCGATCATGCATGAGTCCGAACCGTGGGCCCCAGACTCCGTGACATAGTCATCGACAACGAGCATCGGTGGTCGGAGCGCTCGTCACCTGCCGGACAGCGCTTCCGGGCCGTTCTCCCGCGAGAACAGCACAAAGAAAGAGACCCCGTCCGAAAGTGGACGGGGCCCAGGTCGCAACAGTTCACGTCGCCGCGAGGTACTCCCCGGCGAGCCGCTCCATCTCGAAGCGGATGTCGGGGTTTTGGTTCACGCGGTGCGCGGTCCAGGTGATGGCCTGGGACACGCCCCAGCGGGTGCGGTCACCCGCACGAAGCACCTCCTGCTGCGCCGCCTCGATGTGGTGGCGACCGACGCTCGAGCCCACCAGGGCGAGCTCGACCTCGGAGTCGGGGTGCTCGACGTCGACCACGGCCGCGCGGCCGATCACGACGAGCTCTTCGCTCCAGCGCTTGGGAAGCCGCGCGATCGCGGTCACGAGCGCGGTGTGGAGGACGTCGTCGTCGATGGCGCCGTGGCGCCGGTAGAGGGAGCGCTTGTCGCCGACCTTCGTCACGAGCCCGTTCATGCAGCGGATGCGCACGAAGTAGTCGTCGAGGGACACCGGCGCGGCCCCGACCTCCGAGTTGCGGAGGCAGAAACCCGGGTGGAGTTCGTCGTCGCCGATCACGTGCCCGGCCGAGTGAACGGCCGTGAAGGTGCTCGTCGTCTCGGTGAGCTCGACGTGAGTGAAGCGGTACTCGTCGAGGAGCGCCGCCGGGAGCGTCGCGATCCCGTCCATGATCCGGAGATCGTCGATGGGCTGGTAGTTCGGGCCGAGGAAAGCCCGGATCACCGGGAGTCCGTCGGGGCCGCGCGTCGCGCGGACCTTCTTCTCGCCGGGGATGCGGGCGAGGCGACGGTTCAACTCCTCCGCACGTTCCTCGGGCGACGCGGTCTCGAACCACCGCGCACGGAAGCCGAGCATGGTCGCGAGCTGCCGGCTCGCGTACGCGCTCGGCACGCACTTGCCGAGGTCGGGGAC
>JANLGX010000042.1 GCA_024654005.1 Gemmatimonadaceae bacterium
GTGACGTTGCCAGCGAGCAGGAGCACGGGGATGATCGACAGGCCCATGGCGATCTCGTACGACACCATCTGCGCGCTCGAGCGGAGTCCGCCCAGCAGCGAGTACTTGTTGTTCGACGACCAACCGGCAAGCACAATGCCGTACACGCCCAGCGACGTGAGCGCGAGGATGAACAGGAATCCGATCGGCAGGTCCGCGACCACCATCGGAATCAGCCCCCACCGCGTCGGCAGCGGAGAGGCGAACGGAATCACCGCCCACGCGGTCAGCGCGACGATGAACGACATCGCGGGAGCAAGGATGAACAGCGGCTTGTACGCGGCGTCCGGGTACGTCTCCTCCTTCATCATGTTCTTGAGCCCGTCCGCGAACGGCTGGAGCAGCCCGTGCGGGCCAACCCGGTTCGGGCCGTGCCGGTCCTGGATCCACGCCGAGATCTTTCGCTCCGCGAGCGTGAGGAGCGCCACGCCTACCATATAGAGCGTGAACACCACCACCAGCTTCACGAGCGTCGAGATCAGGAAGACGCCGGTGCCCGTGGCTTCCACCTGCGGACTCGCGGCCTGCAGCAGCAGCAGCGCGGACCCGCTCACGCGCGCGCTCCGGCGCCGTTCCCGTTCAGCACGGGCAGACCTCTGGAGCCCAGCCGCTCCCAGCTCAAACCTTTGAACGCCGCGCGCGAGCTGGCCATCGCGGCGAATACTTCGGCCGGCAGGAAATACTGGCCGGAGTCGCCCAGGGCGTGCAGCAGGTCGCCGACCACGGACCAGCTCGAGCGCGCGTGACCCGGCGGCGCCTTGGCCTGCCGGAACCGCTGCACCCTTCCCTGGATGTTGGTGAAGGTCCCCTCTTCTTCGGCCATGTTGGCGATCGGAAGCACGGCCTCCGCGCCGTGCGCCGCATCCGGGACCACGGAGCCGATCACGAGCACGCGCGAGCCGTCGGCCAGCTTCGACAGGTCGAGACCGAAATGCTCGTCGCCCGCGATCACCACGACTCCGCCGGCCGCGCCGGCCGCGCTCGCGGCGCCGGCCGCGCGCCTGAATCCGAGCCGCTCCGCGCCGACGACGTTCGCCGCGCGGTCCGCCCGGAGAGACAGATCTTCCACGCCGGGAAGCGGCGCTTCCGGCCCGGTCTCCACGGTGAAGCTCCCTTCCCCGCCGTTGCGCTCGATGAGCGAGGAGAGCAGGAACAGCGTCTCGTTCGACAGCATCGGCGACGCGATGACCGACACGCGCTGGCCCTTCAGCAGATTGGCCGCGGCGGCGAGGGCCGTGTCCCAGTCGGTGGGCGCGAGCGAATCGCCCCGGCGCACCATCGGCGCGCTCACCCGATCCTGCCGGTTGAGCCAGCGGTAGTTGAGGCGGCCGTAGTCGCAGATGAAGTACTCGTTGACCTCGTCGTTGAACCGCGGCTTGAGGCGGACCACCGTGTTGTCGCGCGTCTCGACGATGACGTTGCACCCCTGCGTGCAGTTCGGGCACACCGATGCCGTGCGGTCCAGCTCCCACGCCCGCGCCTTGTTCAGCGAGTCCTTCGACAGGAGCGCGCCGACCGGGCACAGGTCCACGACGTTCGCGGCCCACGGGTGGGTGAGGTCCTTGCCCTCGAACTTGCCGATCAACGCGCGGTCGCCGCGCTCGCTCACGTTCAGCACGGGATCGTGCGCGACGTCCTCCATGAAGCGGACGCAGCGCGTGCAGAGGATGCAGCGGTTGGGGACGTACACCACGTCGCCGCCGAAGTCCTCCACCGGGTTGAAGCGCTTCGGCTCGCGGTAACGCGAGTCCTTCCGCCCTTCCTGGAAGGTATAGTCCTGCAGCTCGCACTCGCCGGACTGGTCGCAGATCGGACAGTCGAGCGGGTGGTTGATAAGCAGCATCTCGAGCACGCCCTTGCGGGCGTCGAGCGCCTTCTCGGAGTGCACGTGCACCACCTGCCCGTCCATCGCCGCCGTGGCGCACGACGGCGCGAGCTTGGGCGCCTTCTCGACGTCCACCAGACACATCCGGCACACGCCCGCTACCGGCAGTCCCGGATGGTAGCAGTAGTGCGGGATCAGCACGCCGACCTGCTTGGCGGCCTCGAGGATAGACGTTCCCTCGGGGACCGTCACCTGCCGGCCCTCGATCGTGAGCGTCACCGTCTTCACCGGCGCCAGCGTCTGCTCGGGCATCA
>JANLGX010000043.1 GCA_024654005.1 Gemmatimonadaceae bacterium
CTGACGTGCTGACGTCGCCTTCCGACATCGAGGTCGAGTCTGAGCAGGTTACGCAGCCGGACATTTTCATCCTCAGCAACGCCGAAGCGGACCGGATCACGCGGGACGGTTTCCCGGCGCACGATCTGCTCGTCGCGATTGAAGTGGTGTCGCCGTCCTCCGCGCGGTACGACCGAGTTACGAAGCGCGCCCTGTACCAGCGCCGCATTCCGGAGTACTGGATCGTGGATGTCGACGCGCGCGTCATCGAGCGATGGCGGCGGGGGCACGACCGGCCGGAGATTCTCACCGCGACGCTCGAGTGGACGGCCGATGGCGCGACGCGGCCGTTCACGCTCGATCTGCCCGCGTTGTTCGCCAGCGCCTGGCGGGAGCGGTAGCTGCGACAGAGCACCCGCGGCCGCTTTGAGGCGCGCCATCGCGCGCAGCGGATCGTAGTCGCTGTCCTTTTCACCATCACACCGGCGGCAGCTGCGGGGCAAGCAACGCCTGGTGTCGGGGAGCAGCTCGCCGCTCAAGCTGTCGCGGCATACCAGGAAGGAACGCGCGCTGGATTCGAGCGTGCTATCGAGCTCTGGTCGCAAGCTGTAGCGGAGTATCGGAGAGAAGGTGACCGCACCCGCGAAGCCATTACGCTCAACGCCATTGGCCTCGTACACCATGACTTGGGCCGGCCGGACTCAGCGCTCGCGTACTACGCTTTGGCGCTGCCGATCGCGCGCGCTCTTGGCGATCGCACCGGGGAAGCCACAGCGCTCAGCAACATCGGCCTTGCGCACCGCGATTTAGGCCGGCCGGACTCCGCGCTCGCGTATTACGCTCAGGCACTACCAATCCAGCGCGCGTTGCGTGACCATGGCGGCGAAGCCACGACGCTCAACAACGTTGGTCTCGCACACAGTGATTTAGGCCGACCAGACTCTGCGCTCGCGTACTACGCTCTGGCATTACCGACCCAGCGCGCGGTGGGCGACCACGGCGGCGAAGCGACGACACTCAACAACATCGGAACCGTGCACAGCGGTTTGGGCCGCCCGGACTCGGCGCTCGCGTACTACGCTTTGGCGTTGCCGATCCGGCGCGCGGTGGGCGACCGCGCCGGCGAAGCCATGACGCTCAACAACATTGGTCTCGCTCACCGCGATTTAAGCCGGCCGGACTCCGCGCTCGCGTACTATGGTTTGGCGCTGCCCATCTCGCGTGCGGTCGGCGACCGCACCGGCGAAGCCACGACGCTCAACAACATCGGCACCGTGCACCGCGATTTGGGCCGGCCCGACTCCGCACTCGCCTATCTCGCTCAAGCGCTGCCGATCACCCGCGCTGTTGGCGACCGCACCCGTGAAGCCACTACGCTCAACAACATTGGCCTCGCGCACCACGTTTTGGGTCGACCGGACTCCGCCCTGACGTACTACGCTTTAGCGCTGCCGATCGAGCGCGCCGTACGAAACCGCACTGGCGAAGCCATGACCCTCAACAACATCGGCGCCGTGTACAGAACTTTGGGCCGACCGGACTCCGCGCTCACGTACTACGCTCAGGCATTGCCGATCCAGCACGCGGTGGGCGACCGCACCCGTGAAGCCACGTCGCTCAACAACATCGGTACCATCTACCTCGACTTGAGCCGGCCGGATTCCGCGCTCGCGTACTACGCGCAGGCATTACCGATCCAGCGCGCGGTAGGCGACCGCGCCGGCGAAGCGGTGACGCTCGGGAACGTTGCCATGAGCCACCAAGCTCGGACCGGGCCAGCACGATTCCTCGCCGTCGCGTATTACGATTCCGCTGCCGCAGTTCTTGCGTCGATCGCGGAACGCGCGGGAGGGGACCAGAATCGGCTGAGCTACGCCGAGCAGGGCGTCGGACTTTTCCGGCTCTGGACAATCGCCTGGCTCGATCTCGCATCCGAAGTCGACACACGCTCCGCGAACCTGGCGGCTCTAGCTGCCGCCGAGCGCGGTCGTGCCCAGGCCATGCTGGATCTCATGCGCGCGTCCGCTGCTGACGCTGCTGGGGGTGTTGGAGCGCGCAGCGCGACGACCCGGGCAGGGGCCGATCTCGCCGAGGAGGGCGAGCGACTGGTACGGAGCGTTGCCGCCAGCGGCTCTGCTTCGCTCTCATATCTGGTTACCAGACGGGAGCTGATTGCGTGGCTGTCACTGGCCGACGGAGAGGTCTACGTTTCCCGCGTTCCGGTTTCCGAGCAGGAACTGTCCGCCGCGGTAGCCGCGCTCCGGTCGGGGCTGGGTGCAGACTCCGCGGCCGTTCGTGATCGCATGGCGCTCCGCGACGCGCCGTTGCTTGAAGCCAGCCGTGACCTGGAGATGGAGCTCGCTTCCGGCGAGGGGGCAGCCGAGGCCGCGCAACGCCTGGCTAACTGGCTGGTCCCGGCAGAGCTACTCGCCCGTGTGCCGGTTTCAGCTGAGCTGGTGATCGTACCGCACGGCACACTGAATCTCGTCCCCTTCGCCGCCCTGCCGATCGGGTCCAACGGCGAGTCGCTCGGCATACGCTACGCGCTCCGCTATTCCCCGTCCCTCTCCACGCTCGTCGAGATCGCCGGGCAAGGCAACGGAACGGACGCCGCCGGAGCTCGTGCGCGAGCGCTCGTCATCGGCGATCCCGCGATGCCCGAAGTTCGCAGCCACACCGGCGCCGCGGTGCGGCTCGGCCAGCTCGCCGGCGCAAAAGCCGAAGGCCGGTGGGTGGCGGATCAGGTCGGCGTCCGCTCGCTCACTGAAGGTGAAGCGACCGAGTCGCGGATCCGTGAGCTGCTACCGCGGGCGACGCTCGTACACCTCGCCACGCACGGCTATGCCTACGGAACCGAGGCGCTCGCGCGGCGGAGTTTTGTCGCGCTCGCGCCCGATCGCGAACACGACGGACTGCTGACTGTAGGCGAGGTGTTGGACGAGATCCCGTTCCTATCTGCCGAGCTGGTCGTGCTCAGTGCCTGCCAAACCGGGCTTGGTGAGCTCAAGCAGGCTGAAGGCACGGTGGGACTGCAGCGTGCGTTCCTCGCCAAAGGAGCGCGCAGCGTCCTGGTAAGTCTCTGGAGCGTGTCCGACCGAGCCACCGATCATCTGATGCGAAGCTTTTACGGGCATTGGCTGTCCGGAAAGCCGAAAGCGGAAGCGCTCCGCCGCGCGCAGGAAGAAGTTCGCGCCATGCCGGAGTTCGCGGATCCGCGCTACTGGGCGGCCTTCCAGCTAGTGGGCGCGCCGTGATACGCTGAACCTGGAGCGGTAGCGGCCGCCAGAGCTAGGCACCGGTCGCCGGTCCTCTGTATCTTAGGACAACTCCCGGGGCTGACATGCGTGAACTCCTGTCCGACATAGCGATCCATCGCGGGCTCGCCGGCCTCCCCGGCTGGTCTCGCAAAGGCGATACGCTCACCAAGACCTACCAGTTCAAGACCTTCCCGGCCGCGATCTCGTTCGTCAGCCGCGTGGCCGAGGCCGCGGAGACCGCTGACCACCACCCGGACATCGACATCCGGTACACCAAGGTGACGTGCACGCTGAGCACGCACGACGCGGGCGGGATAACGCAGAGCGATCTGGATCTGGCGGCGGAGATCGAGTTTGCCGTGGAAGCGTGAGGCGCAACGCCCTTAACGGCGGTTGCTGAGGGCGCCGCGAGCGAGCGCATGAAATGCGGCGTCCATCTGCGCCGGCGTTGCCACCGACTGACGATCCTGCCACCACCTGATTGTCTCGAGGAGGGCTCCCGCGAGCATGCGGGCGGCTAGCATGCTTGGGAGAGGCAATATCGCACCGGACCAGTTGGCGATCCGGCGTTCGATCATGCGTGTGGCATAGCCGGAGAACATCGCCGAGACGTCCTCCAGCCGACCAGCGCGACTGAGAGCATCCACGAGGCCCCGTTCCGCCGCGATGTGCTCGAGAAACTCGGTGACCGGAAAAAGGCGTGGTCCAATGGATGACGGCCGCGCGAGCATCGAGTCCAGCGCATCGAAAAAATGCTCGTAACTCGAGTGCAGGGCATCTTCCTTGTTCCGGTAATGCGCGTAGAACGTGGCTCGACCGACTCCTGCGCGGTCGAGGATATGCTGCACCGTGATTTCGCTGAAGTCGCGCTCCTGTATCAAAGCGATCAGGGCGCCGCCGAGCGCGCGAGTGGTTCTCGTGATGCGGGCATCGATTTCATCCGGATTCCGAACATCCGGGGCGGCGTTGTTCGACTTTGGTGGCGGGCTGGTGGGCACGGCGTAAAGTTGACCTCTGTTCCGCAGGTCACAAGCGCTCACTCACTCCCGATGAATACGAACCGCGCCGCCGCACTAGCGATCACCGTCGGATCTCTTGCAGGGCTGCTGACAATGACGCTGCATCCCACCGGCGGCGACGTAATCCGGGATGCGTCGAGTGGGATGACCAACGTCCTCTCGACCAGCGTTCACTGGCTGGCACTCGTGGCTCAGCCGCTGATACTGGCGGGGGCGCTTGCATTGACGCTTCGACTGCGCGCGCGCCGCGACTTGGCTGTCAGTGCGTACGTCTTCTTCACACTCGCCAGCGTTGCGGCCGTCATGTCGGCCGTCGCGAGCGGCTTTTTGGCTCCGGGCGTACTGCGGGGGATGCACGAGGCTGATGCGGCGACGCGGGCGGTGATGATGAGCGATCTGCGTTACACACGGCTGTTGAACCAGGCGTTCGCGACCCTCTACGCAGTGTTCGGTGGCATCGCGATCCTTCTTTGGTCGGCGGCCGTCCTGGTGGGCCGAGAGCTGACACGTGCGCTCGCCGTGTACGGCGTGCTTCTCAGCACAGCGTTGATTCTCGGGGTCATGAGCGGGCACCTGTCTCTCGGAATTCACGGCTTCGGCTTGGTTATTCTCGGCGTAGGGGCGTGGATGATCTGGGCGGCCGCCCAACTCTGGCGCCTAGCGGACAGCTGAAACTTCAGCAGCCAGCCAGCTGCTGGCTGCCAGCTGCTGGCTGCCAGCTCGTCCGCCGGGCCTATATTTCAAGCATGAGGACCGCCGCTTCGCGCCGTGCCGCGCTCCGCCACCTGATCGACGAAGTGGGCCCCGTCGACCAGGTCGGCATCGACGAGCGCGCCGCGAAGTTCACCACGCGCAGCATCAAGAAGGGCTCGAAGCTGTGGGGGCTGAAGACCGCGGTGTCGATGGTCGACCTCACGACGCTCGAGGGGAAGGACACTCCCGGCAAGATCGCGTCGCTCTGCCAGAAGGCGAGAGCGCCCAGCCCCGATCCGGAGGTGCCGTCGGTCGCGGCGGTGTGCATCTATCCGTTCCTGGTGAAGCACGCGCGCAAGCTGCTGGCGGACACGTCCATCAAGGTCGCGTCGGTCGCGACTTCATTTCCGTCCGGCCAGAGCCCGCTCAAGCTGCGCTTGCAGGAAGTGCGGCAGGCGGTGTCCGACGGCGCCGATGAAATCGACATGGTGATCAACCGCGGGCTCTTCCTCTCCGGCGAGCTGGACGCGGTGCAGGACGAGATCGCCGCGGTCGTGGAAGCGTGCGGCGAGTCCACGCTCAAGGTGATTCTCGAGGTGAGCGAGCTGGAGACGTACGACAACATCCGCGCGGCGTCGATGCTGGCGATGCGCGTGCTGCGCGCGGACGACTTCATCAAGACGAGCACGGGGAAGGCGTCCGGCAGCGCGACGCTCGCGAACACGCAGGTGATGCTCGAGGCGATCCGTGATTTCTACCTCGCGACGGGCACGCCGATCGGGATGAAGCCCGCGGGCGGGATCCGTTCGGCCAAGCAGGCGCTGCACTATCTCGTCGCGGTCAAGGAGACCTTGGGAGACGCGTGGCTGAACAACACGCGCTACCGGTTCGGTGCGAGCGCGCTGCTGAACGACCTGCTCCGGCAGATCGAGAAACAGAAGACCGGCGCGTACCAGGCGCCGTACTACTTCTCCGACGCGAGCGGGAGCTACTGATGAGTCTGACCAGGGCCGCGCCGAAAGCGCGCAAGAAGACGCTGGCGGCGGCGGCCGCGCGCGTCCCCGAGCTCATCTTCGGCGACCTGTGGGAGTTCGATCCCGCGCCCGAGAGCGCGGACCCGAAGATCAAGCCGCAGTACGAGCTGTTCATCGGCGGCGAGCTCGTCGCGCCGGAGAGCGGGAAATACTTCGACTCCATCAATCCAGCGACGGAGAAGAAGCTCGCGCGCATCGCTGTGGCCGGCACGCACGACGTGGATCGCGCGTACAAGGCGGCGCAGAGCGCGTTCGACTCGACGTGGCGAAAGATGCCGGGCAAGGAGCGCGGCAAGTACGTGTATCGCATCGCTCGGCTCATTCAGGATCGCGCGCGCGAGTTCGCGGTGGCCGAGACGATGGACGGCGGGAAGCCGATCAAGGAATCGCGCGACTTCGACGTGCCGATGACGGCCGCGCACTTCTTCTACCACGCCGGCTGGGCCGACAAGATCCAATACGCGATACCGGGCCGTCCGACCGAGCCGCTCGGCGTCGTCGGGCAGGTGATTCCGTGGAACTTCCCGCTGCTGATGCTGGCGTGGAAGGTTGCGCCGGCCATTGCCATGGGGAACTGCGTCGTCCTGAAGCCCGCTGAAACGACGTCGGTGACGGCGATGAAGTTCGCCGAGCTGCTGCAGGAAGCGGATCTTCCGCCGGGCGTGGTGAACTTCGTGACGGGCGCGGGCGAGACCGGCGCGGCGGTGATGTCGCATCCGATCGCGTCGAAGGTCGCCTTCACCGGGTCGACCGAGGTCGGCAAGCTGATCATGCGCTCGCTCGCGGGCAGCGACAAGAAGATGACGATGGAGCTGGGCGGCAAGGCCGCCAACATCGTGTTCGACGACGCGCCGCTGGACCAGGCGGTGGAAGGGATCGTCAACGGAATCTTCTTCAACCAGGGGCACGTGTGCTGCGCGGGCAGCCGGCTGCTGGTGCAGGAATCGATCGCGGACGAGATCGTCGAGAAGCTGAAGCGCCGCATCGCCGTGCTGCGCGTGGGCGACCCGCTGGACAAGAACACCGACATCGGCGCGATCAATTCGCGCGCGCAGCTGGAGAAGATCGAGGAGCTGGTGCAGTCGGGAGTGGAGCAGGGCGCGAAGCTGTTCCAGCCGTCGTGCCGGCTGCCGGGCTCGGGCTTTTTCTATCGTCGGACGATAGAAGAAGCCCGAGCCCGGCAGCCGGCACGACGGCTGGAACAGCTTCGCGCCCTGCTCCACTCCCGACTGCACCAGCTCCTCGATCTTCTCCAGCTGCG